>JAJAYV010000253.1 GCA_026786045.1 Frankiaceae bacterium
CGCTCGCGACCGGGCCCGGCGGTCGCGGCTGCCCGCGCCGCGCCGGAGCGGCGAGCCGGGCGGCTAGACCGAGCCGGAGAAGGTGTCGCAGTCGTTCGGATTGCCCGACGCCAGCCCCTTCCGGAACCAGGTCTGCCGCTGCTCGGCCGAGCCGTGGGTCCAGGACTCGGGGTCGACCCGGCCCTGGGCCTTCTCCTGGATCCGGTCGTCGCCGACCGCCGCGGCCGCCGACAGCCCCTCGTCGATGTCGGCGTCGTCGATGGTCAGGTAACCGGTGTCGACGGCGTTGGCGGTCCAGACGCCGGCGTAGCAGTCGGCCTGCAGCTCCAGCCGGGTGGAGGCGCCCTGCGGGCCGGTCTGGTCGGGCAGCTGCCGCGACCGCTCGCTCTGCCCGGTGAGGTTCTGGACGTGGTGGCCGTACTCGTGCGCGATGACGTACGCCTGCGCGAAGTCCCCGCCGCTCGCGCCGTACTGCGAACGCAGGACCTCGAAGAAGGACAGGTCGAGGTAGACCCCCATGTCGGGCGGGCAGTAGAACGGGCCGACCGCGGAGGTCGCTGCGCCGCAGGCGGTGGTCGTCGAGCCGCTGAACAGCTCGGTCTCGGCGGGTTGGTAGCCCTCGACGGTGTCGGCCCAGTAGGCCTGGACGCTGTTGACGATCCCGACGACGCGGCAGTCCTCGTCCCGGTCGGCGTCCGCTCCGGTACGGCAACGCTCGTCAAGATCGGACGTGCTCGTGGACCCCGTCGAGCTGCCGCTGCCCAGGGAGTCGCTGCCCCCGCCGAGGTCGGCCGGGTTCACGCCCAGGAGCAGGGCGATGAACAGGCCGACGACGCCCAGGCCGCCGCCGCCGATCGCCATCCCGCGGCCACCGCCGCCGCGCCGCCCTCTGCCGTCGGAGACCTGGGAGGTGTCAAGGCGGGCGCTGTCGCGGAAGTCCATGCGGGGGGTCCTTCCACCCGAGGGCGACCGCGTACCCTGTGGGAGTGCACCTGACGCTGGACTGAGCCGTGCGGCCGTCTGCCCGCCCGCGCACGTCCCGCCCTCAGAGGAGCACCGCATGATCACCGTCCAGGACGTCGAGCTGCGCGCCGGCGCCCGCCTGCTGCTCGACGGCGTGACCTTCCGGGTGCAGCCGGGCGACCGCATCGGCCTGGTCGGCCGCAACGGAGCGGGCAAGACCACCCTCACCAAGACCCTCGCCAAGCAGACGCTGCCGGCCGGGGGGACCATCACGCACAGCGCGCCGGTCGGCTACCTGCCGCAGGACCCACGCACCGGCGACCTGGACGTGCTGGCCCGCGACCGGGTGCTGTCGGCCCGCGGGCTCGACGAGATCATGCGCAACCTGGAGAAGGTCCAGGTGCAGCTGTCGGAGCGGCCGGACGACGCCGACGTGCTGGACCGCTACGGCCGGCTCGAGGAGCGGTTCACCGCGCTGGGCGGCTACGCCGCAGAGGCCGAGGCGGCCCGCATCTGCTCGAACCTCGGGCTGCCCGAGCGCGCCCTCGGCCAGCCGCTCGGCACCCTGTCGGGCGGCCAGCGCCGCCGCATCGAGCTGGCCCGGATCCTGTTCTCCGACGCGACGCCCCTGCTGCTCGACGAGCCGACCAACCACCTCGACGCCGACTCGATCGTCTGGCTGCGCGGCTACCTGCAGAAGCACCAGGGCGGGCTCATCGTCATCAGCCACGACGTGGAGCTGCTCGGGGCCGTGGTCAACAAGGTCTTCCACCTCGACGCCAACCGGGCCGAGCTCGACCAGTACAACGTGGGTTGGAAGACCTACCTGCTCCAGCGCGAGACCGACGAGAAGCGCCGCAAGCGCGAGCGCGCCAACGCCGAGAAGCAGGCCGGCGTCCTCAACGCCCAGGCCGAGAAGATGCGGGCCAAGGCCACCAAGGCCAAGGCGGCGCAGGGCATGTTCAAGCGGGCCGAGAAGCTGCTCGCCGGGGTCGAGGGCGAGCGCGCCCAGGACCGGGTCGCCAAGCTGCGCTTCCCCGAGCCCGCGCCGTGCGGCAAGACGCCGCTCACCGCGACCGGCCTGTCCAAGTCGTACGGCTCGCTCGAGATCTTCATCGACGTCGACCTGGCGATCGACCGCGGCGCGCGGGTCGTCGTGCTCGGCCTCAACGGCGCCGGCAAGACGACCCTGCTGCGGGTCCTCTCGGGGACCGAGAGCCCCGACACCGGCGAGGTCGTCCCGGGCCACGGGCTGCGGCTGGGCTACTACGCCCAGGAGCACGACACCCTCGACACCGACCGGACCGTGCTGGAGAACATGCGCTCCAGCAGCCCTGACCTCGCCGAGCCCGAGGCCCGCAAGGTGCTCGGGTCGTTCCTGTTCAGCGGCGACGTCGTGCACCAGAAGGCCGGCACGCTGTCCGGCGGCGAGAAGACGCGCCTCGCGCTCGCGACGCTGGTCGTGAGCGGCGCGAACGTGCTGCTGCTCGACGAGCCGACCAACAACCTCGACCCTGCCTCGCGCCAGGAGGTGCTCGGCGCGCTCGCCACCTACAAGGGGGCCGTCGTGCTGGTCACTCACGACGAGGGCGCGGTCGTGGCCCTGCAGCCCGACAAGGTGCTGCTGCTGCCCGACGGCACCGAGGACCAGTGGAGCGACGACTTCGCCGACCTGGTGGCCCTGGCCTAGGACGTACGGCCGGGGAGCTCCTACCGGGGCGGGAAGGCCCGCACCGGGTGACCGGCCTCGACGGCGGCGGTCACCAGCGCGCCGACCGGCACGTCGACGGTGTGCGGCTGGATCGAGCGGACCAGCGCCCCGGAGGGCAGGCGCAGCGTGTAGACGTAGCTCGCGCCGCGGAACTCGCGCCGGTCGACGACGGCCGAGCCGCCGGGGGTGAAGGTCACCTCGTGCGGCCGCAGCATGACCTCGACGGCGCCGGTGGAGGCGGGCGTGGCGGCCAGCCGGCCGAGCTCGGTGTCGACTGCTGCGCCGTCGCCGGTGCCGGGGACGAAGTCGGCCTCGCCGAGCAGCGTGGCCGAGAAGCGGCTCGCCGGCTCGTGGAAGGCGGTGGCCGGCTCGGCGACGTGCTCGAAGCGGCCGCGCCGCATGACGGCGACCCGGTCGCCGACCGCGAGCGCCTCGACCTGGTCGTGGGTGACGAAGACGCCCGCGGCGCCGGTCTCGTGCAGGGCCGCAACCGTGGCTTCGCGGATGCTGGTGCGCAGGCCGCTGTCCAGGTTGCCGAACGCCTCGTCGAAGAGCACGACGCTGGGGGAGGGGGCCAGCGCGCGGGCGAGCGCGACGCGCTGCTGCTGGCCGCCGGACAGCTCGTGCGGGTAGCGCCGGCCGAGGTCGGGCAGGTCGACCAGCTCGAGCAGCTCGGCCACCCGGGCGGCCCGCTCGCGACCGCGCGGCACGCCGAAGGCGACGTTGTCGGCCACCCGCAGGTGGGGGAACAGCGCGGCGTCCTGGAAGACGACGCCGACCCGGCGCTCCTCGGGCGGCACCCAGGTGCGCGGCCCGGCCACCAGCCGACCGCCGACCTCGATGGTGCCGGCGTCGGGCTCGAGCAACCCGGCCAGCAGGAGCAGCAGGGTGGACTTCCCGCAGCCGCTGGGTCCGACGAGCGCGACCAGCTCGCCGGGCGCGACCTCGAGGCTGACGTCGGCGACAGCGGGGACCTTGCCGAAGCTCTTGGAGACGCCCGCCAGGCGCACGGCGGCGGTCACCGGGCCACCCCGACCAGGCCGACGTCGTGGTCCGGGTCCTCGAGCGCGGGCAGCACGTCCACGGCGTCGTCGACGAGCTCGACGTCGTCGTCACCCCGGAAGAGCAGCACGACGGGGATCATCGCAACCGCCACGATGGCCAGCGCGGGCAGCCCCGCCATCTCGTACCGCGAGTCGGCGGCGAGCTGCCAGACGCGCACGGCGAGGGTGTCGAAGCCGAAGGGCCGCAGCAGGAGAACGATCGGCAGCTCCTTGAGCGCGTCGACAGCGACAAGCACACCGGCGACGGCGAGGCCGGACCGGGCGAGCGGCAGGTGCACCCCGGACAGCACCCGGCGCGGCGAGGCGCCCAGCGACAGTGCGGCGGAGGTGAGCGAGGGGGAGACGCCGGCCAGCCGGGCCTCGGTCGTGGTGTAGCCGAGCGCGAGGAAGCGCGCGGCGTAGACGACCACCAGGGCGGCGACCGAGCCGGTGACAAGGCCGGCGCCGCCGGGCAGCCCGAGGGCGTCGAGGACCCAGGCGACGGCGGCGAGCACGAGCAGCGCGCCGATAGCCAGCACCGGCGCGGGGACGGCGTAGCCCGAGACGGTCGCCTGGACGCCCAGGGCGATCCGCCGGCGCCCGTCCACCCGCGCGGCGTGGACGAGCAGCAGCGAGACCGCCACGACGACGACCGCGACCTGCGTCGCGAGCAGCACGCTGTTGGCGGCCGCGGCGAGGAAGCCCGCGTCGAAGCTGCCGCCGGTGCCGAGCAGCGGGGTGGTGGTGGACCAGGAGACGAGGGTGACGACGGGGATGCCGACCGAGAGCAGGAGCACGCCGCTGCAGGCAGCGGTGGCGGCCCAGCCGCGCCCGCCGGACAGCCGCACGGCGGGCATCGGCGTCGTGTCGTGGACGGTGGGGGAGAAGCGGGCGCCGCGGCGCAGCCAGCGCTCGCCGCCGAGCAGCAGCAGCGCCAGCAGCAGCACGAGCAGCGCCAGCACGGTGGCCGCGGGGCGGTCGAACTGACCGCGCCAGACCTTGTAGATCCCGACCGAGAGGGTGTCGACGCCGAAGTACTGCACCGTGGCGAAGTCCGACAGCGTCTCGAGCGCGACGAGCAGCGCTCCGGCGGCCAGCGAGGGCCGGGCCAGCGGCAGCACGACCCGCCGGGCGGCCTGCAGCGGTCGCAGGCCGAGCGTGCGGGCCGCGCCGTACGGGGTGGCGGCCTGGCTGCGGAAAGCGACCCGGGCCAGCAGGTAGACGTAGGGGTAGAGCGTCAGCACGAGGACGGCCGCGGCGACCGGCAGGGTCCGCACCGGCGGGAACGGCGCGTCGTCGCCGAGCACCGCGCGCCAGGAGGTCTGCACCGGGCCGGGGAAGCTGAGCAGGGACGACCAGACCAGCCCGAGGATGTACGCCGGGACCGCCATCGGCAGCACGAGCATCCACTGCAGCGCCCGCCGGCCCGGGAAGCGGTAGGCCGTGGTCAGCCAGGCCAGGCCCGCGCCGAGGGCGGTGGCGCCGAGCAGCACCAGGGCGAGCAGCGCAAGGGTCGTGCCGAGCAGCGAGACCCAGCCGGAGTCGGCGACCCGGCCCCAGGGGGCGGCGCCGGCGGTGACGACGCCGATGCCGACGGCGAGCACGGGCAGCAGCACCAGCGCCGCCGCCGTGGCGACGACGACGGTGCTGGAGCGACGGCCCGCGCGGGAGGTCACCGGTAGCCGGCGTCCGTGAGGATCTGGACGGCGTCGGCGTTGTAGCGGCCCAGCTCGCCGACGTTGAGCTCGTCGCGGCGGAAGTCGCCCTGCTCGCGCAGCACATCGACCGGCTCGACCGAGCGGTTGACGGGGTACTCGAAGTTGCCGTCGACGAACAGCGACTGGCCGTCGGTCGCGAGCCACTCGAGGAAGCGGGTGGCCGCCGGGACGTCGTCGGCCGAGCGGGTCACGCCGGCGCCGCTGATGTTGACGTGGGTGCCGGTGGTCTCCTGGTTCGGGAAGGCGATCCCGAGCGGGAGGTCGGGGTCCTGCGCCAGCTCGCGCGCCACGTAGTAGTGGTTGGTGATGCCGACGTCGCAGCCGCCGGCGGCCACCGTGCGGACGATCTCGGTGTCGTTGGCGAGGATCTGCGGGTCGTTGGCCAGCCAGCCCTCGACGACCTCGGCGGCGGCCTCCGGACCGTCGTTCGCGATGAACGACGCCACCAGCGACTGGGTGTAGGCGCTGGTCGAGGTCCGGAAGCAGATCCGGTCCTGCCACTGCGGGTCGCCCAGCGCGGCGTAGGTGCTCAGCTCCGAGGGGTCGACCTCGTCGGTGTTGTAGATGATCACGCGGGCCCGCTCGGACAGGCCGTACCAGCGGCCCTCGGGGTCGCGCAGGCTCGCCGGCACGGTGGCCTCGAGCTCGCTCGACTCGACCGGCTGCAGCAGGTCCTGCTCAGCCGCCAGCGAGAGGTTCGCGACGTCGACGGTCAAGTAGACGTCGGCCTCGCTGTCCTCGCCCTCGGCCTGCAGCCGCTCGCGCAGCTCGGCGTCGCTGCCGTTGAGGAACTCCACCTCGATGCCGGTCTCCTCGGTGAAGCGGGCGTAGGCCTGCTCGGCGCCGTAGGAGCGGGCGGAGAAGACCTGGATCGCCGGGCCGTCGCTGCCGCCGACGATCCCGCAGCCGGACACGAGCAGCGGGAGCGCCACCAGGCCGAGGGTCAGCAGGGGGGAGCGCAGGCGCACGGGCGTCCTTCCGACGTCGAGCCCCCTCGGGTTAGGGCAGCCTTCCCTAGGCTACGCCTGCTGTCGCTCGGCCGCGCCCCCGCCTGCGACCGATCTGCGCGCTCCGGGTTGGGGAAGATCGCGCTGGGAACAGGCCCTGGGACCAGCAGGACCAGCGGAAGAAGAGGGCACCTCGTGGCAGAGCTCAAGAAGGGCAGCAGGGTCACCGGCGGCGAGCGCGACAAGCTGGCCGCCGATCTGAAGAAGCGTTACGAAAAGGGGGAGTCGATCCGGCTGCTCGCCGAGTCCTCGGGCCGGTCGTACGGCTTCGTGCACCGGATCCTCAACGAGTCCGGCGCCAGCCTGCGCGGCAGGGGCGGCGCAACCCGCAAGAAGAGCGCCTAGACCGCTCGCCGGACGACCGCCTGTCCCGTCCCCCGGGCGGGCACGGCTCGGGGGCGGATGACAGGCTGGCCCCGCATCGCAGACCCTCCTCACACGCTCGGGAGCTCCCACACATGGACATGACGCTTACCGCCGAGCAGGACGCCGTCCGCAAGGCCGTCAAGGATTGGGTGGACGACGTCGTCGCGCCGCCCGCCCTCAAGAACGACCGTGAGGAGCGCTTCCCGCAGGAGGCCCTCGACGGCCTCAAGCAGACCGGCTTCATCGGCCTGTCGATCCCCGAGGAGTTCGGCGGCGGTGGCGGCGACCCGATGTCCTACGTCCTGTACATCGAGGAGCTCGGCCGCGGCGACGCGAACGTCCGCTCGATCGTCAGCGTGCACCTCGGCCTGGTCGCGGGCTCCATCGAGCGCTGGGGGACCCAGGAGCAGAAGGAGCAGTGGCTGCCGCGGATGGCGACCGGGGAGGTGCTCGGCTGCTTCGGCCTGACCGAGCCCGACTACGGCTCCAACCCGGCCGACCTGCAGGCGACGGCGGTCAAGCAGCCCGACGGCGGCTACGTCCTCAACGGCAACAAGATCTTCATCACCAACGGCACCATCGCCGGCGTCACGCTGTTCATGGCCCGCACCGGCGGCCCGGGGGCCAGGGGCGTCAGCGCCTTCCTCGTGCCCAACGACGCGCCCGGCTTCGAGGCCAAGGCCATCCACGGCAAGCTCGGCCTGCGCTCCTGCGACACCGCCGAGCTCGTCCTGCGCGACGTCAAGGTCGGGCCCGAGGCGCTGCTCGGCGGCGAGGAGGGCAAGGGCATCCGGGTCGCGCTGACCGCGCTCAACGACGGCCGCATGTCGCTCGGCGCCTCCTGCACCGGGCTGGGCCAGGCGGCGCTCGACACGATGGTGGCCTACACCAAGGACCGCGTGCAGTTCGGCAAGCCGGTCGCCGGCCACCAGCTGGTGCAGGCGCTCATCGCCGACACCGCGGTCGAGGTCGACTGCGCCCGGCTGCTGACCTACCGGGTCGCCGATCTCAAGGCGCGTGGCGAGGACTACTCGCTGGCCGCCTCGAAGGCGAAGTACTACGCGAGCGAGATGTCGGTCCGCGCGGCCAACGCCTGCGTGCAGGCCCACGGCGGCTACGGCTACATCGACGAGTACGCCGCGGGGAAGTACCTGCGCGACGCCCGCGTTACCACGCTGTACGAAGGCACGTCGCAGATCCAGCAGCTGATCATCGGCCGCGCGCTCACGGGGATCTCCGCCTTCTGACGAGCTGAGGGGCCGCCGCATGCAGGAGATGGCCCAGTTCTCGATGATGCGGTCCTTCCGCAAGGACCCGACCGTCGCTGATCAGAAGCTCGCGCCGGGCACCGCGAAGCGCATCGCGCGCTTCGCAGCGCCCTACCGCCGCGAGCTGACGCTGTTCCTCGTCCTCATCGTGGCGGCGGCGTTCCTCGCCGTGCTCAACCCGCTGATCTTCATGAAGATCATTGACGACGGCATCGGCACCAACCCGCCGGAGACCGGCGACCAGGGGCTGGTCGTCGCGCTCGCGCTGCTCGTTGCGGGCCTGGCGCTCGTCGACGCCGGCCTGCAGCTGTGGTCGCGCTGGTGCTCCACGCGCATCGGCGAGGGCCTCATCTTCGACATGCGCTCGCAGGTCTACACGCACATCTCACGCATGCCGATCGCGTTCTTCACCCGCACCCAGACCGGCGCGCTCATCAGCCGGCTCAACAACGACGTGCTCGGCGCACAGCAGGCCTTCACCGGCACCCTGTCCGGCGTCGTCAGCAACGTCATCGGCGTCGTGCTCACGCTCATCGCGATGCTGGTGCTGTCGTGGCAGATCACCCTGCTGTCGCTGGTGCTGCTGCCGGTGTTCGTCATCCCGGCCAAGCTCATCGGCACCAAGCTGCAGGCCCTGACGCGCGAGTCGTACGCCCTCAACGCGCAGATGACCAACACGATGACCGAGCGCTTCAACGTGTCGGGCGCCCTGCTGGTCAAGCTGTTCGGCCGGCCGGAGGTCGAGGAGACGTCCTTCCGCGACAAGGCCGGCCGGGTCCGCGACATCGGCATCACCAGCGCGATGTACGGCCGCATCTTCTTCGTCTCGCTGACCACCGTCGCGGCGCTCGCGACCGCGATGGTCTACGGCGTCGGCGGCACGCTGGCGGCCTCCGGCAGCCTCGGCGTCGGCACCGTCGTTGCGCTCGCCGCCTACCTCACCCGGCTGTACGGACCGCTCACGGCGCTCAGCAACGTACGGGTGGACGTGATGACTGCGCTGGTCAGCTTCGAGCGGGTCTTCGAGGTGCTCGACCTCGAGCCGATGGTGGCCGAGCGGCCCGGCGCGGTGGAGCTGCCACGCGGGGCGGCCAGCATCGAGTTCGACGACGTCGTGTTCGCCTACCCGACTGCCGAGCAGGTCTCGCTGGCCTCGCTGGAGTCGGTGGCCGTGCTCGACCAGACGCCGTCAGCCACCGTCCTGCGCGGCATCTCCTTCCGGGCCGAGCCCGGCCAGCTCGTCGCGCTGGTCGGTCCGTCCGGCGCCGGCAAGACGACCATCAGCCAGCTCGTCACGCGGATGTACGACGTCGGCAGCGGCGCGGTACGCGTCGCCGACCACGACGTGCGCGACGTGACGATGCAGTCCCTGCGCGACGCGGTCGGCGTGGTCACGCAGGACGCCCACATGTTCCACGACACGATCCGCGCCAACCTGGGCTACGCCGCACCCGGCGCCACCGAGGAGCAGCTGTGGGCGGCGTTGGAGGCCGCGCAGGTCGGACCGCTCGTCCGCTCGCTGCCGGACGGGCTCGACACCCTCGTCGGCGACCGCGGCTACCGGCTGTCTGGCGGGGAGAAGCAGCGGATGGCCATCGCCCGGCTGCTGCTCAAGGCGCCCGGCATTGTCGTGCTCGACGAGGCCACCGCCCACCTGGACAGCGAGTCCGAGGCGGCGGTGCAGCGCGCGCTGTCCACCGCGCTGGAGGGCCGCACCTCGCTGGTCATCGCGCACCGGCTGTCGACGGTCCGGGACGCCGACCAGATCCTCGTCGTCGAGGACGGCCGCGTCGTCGAGCACGGCCGGCACGACGAGCTGCTCGAGCAGGGCGGGCTCTACACCGAGCTCTACCGCAGGCAGTTCGCTGCGCAGGAGGACGAGCCCGCGCTCACCGACTAGCGGATCATCCTGCGCCACCGGCGTTCTCGCCGCCCGTACCGCCCATCTCATTGTCATTGGTCATCTGCTCGGCGTCGCTGGAGGCGGGTTGCTCCGCTGGCTCCTCGATCTGGGTCGGGTCGACCACTACGTCCGTGCCCTCGAAGACCTGCGGCTGCTCTCGTTGCGTCATGCGGCATCCCTACCCGGGGTGGGGAAGGATGACCCGGTGCCAGACCTGCTGCTCGGACCGATCCTGCGCCACGTCGACGAGACCTCAGCCACGGTCTGGGTGGAGACCGACGCGCCCTGCCAGGTGCAGGTGCTCGGCTGCCGCACGCCCACCTTCACCGTCGCCGGGCACCACTTCGCGCTCGTCATCTGCCGCGGGCTCGAACCCGGGACCACAACGGCGTATGACGTCGAGCTCGACGGTCTGCGGGTCTGGCCACGGCAGGACGACCCGTACCCGGCACCGACGGTGCGGACCCGGAGCCGCGACGGGCAGGAGGCCTTCCGGCTGCTGTTCGGGTCCTGCCGGGTGACGCGTCCGCACGAGCCGCCGTACACCTCGACCGAGGGCGAGGACGGCGTCGGCGTCGACGCGCTCCACGCCTACGGCCGGCGGATGCTGACGCAGGACGAGCCGGCCTGGCCCGACGCGTTGCTGCTGCTCGGCGACCAGGTCTACGCCGACGAGCTGTCGCCCGAGACGCTGGCCTACATCGAGCGGACGCGCGGCACCGAGCAGCCGCCGGGAGCGGGCGTCGCGGACTTCCAGGAGTACACGGTCCTGTACGAGGAGGCGTGGAGCGACCCGCTCATCCGCTGGGTGCTGTCGACCCTGCCGACGGCGATGGTCTTCGACGACCACGACGTTCACGACGACTGGAACACCTCGGCGCTCTGGCGCCGGACGATGCAGGAGAAGGACTGGTGGGCGGCCCGGATCGAGGGCGGGCTGATGAGCTACTGGCTCTACCAGCACCTGGGCAACCTGTCGCCCGCCGACCTCGAGGTGGATGAGCTGTGGGCCGCGTTGAAGGAGGTCGACGACGGCGAGGAGCTGCTGCGGGCCTACGCGCGCAAGGCGGACGGCGAGGCCGACGGCGGCAAAGGCGTGCGCTGGAGCTACCGCCGCGACTACGGCGACGTCCGGCTGCTGGTGCTCGACTCGCGCGGCGGCCGGGTGCTCGAGACCGGCGACCGCTCGATGGTCGACGACGCCGAGTGGGCGTGGATCGTCGAGCAGACCCGCGACTGCGCGTCGCACCTGCTGCTCGCCTCCTCGCTACCGGTGCTGCTGCCGCCCGCGATCCACGGGCTGGAGGCGTGGAACGAAGCCGTCTGCGACGGTGCCTGGGGCCGGCGGTGGCGCGACTGGGGCGAGAAGATCCGCCAGGGCGCCGATCTCGAGCACTGGGCGGCCTTCGGGCAGTCGTGGGCTCGATTGATGAGGCTGGTCGAGGAAGTCGGCTCAGGGCAATGCGGCCCAGCCCCCGCGAGCATCACCTTCCTGGGCGGGGACGTGCACTTCTCCTACCTGGCGCGGGCGCACTTCGGCGACGACCGCGGCGTCACCAGCCACGTGCACCAAGCGGTGTGCTCGCCGGTGCGCAATCCGGTCAACCGGTCGGTGCAGCTCGGCGACCGCTTCGCGCGCACCGCCGCCGGCCGCGCCGTGGGTCGGCTGCTCGCCCGGTCAGCCGGCGTTCCGAAGCCGGAGACGAGCTGGCGGATAGAGCACGGGCCGCGCTTCGCCAACAGCGTCGCCGCCCTCGAGATGGAGGGGCGTAGCGCCCTGCTGCGGCTGGAGAACACCGTTTCCGGGGACGCCGACGAACGGCTCGTCGTGGGGCTGGAGCGCCAGCTGTCCTGAGGGCCGTCCGCCCGCTACGGGACGACGATGGTGCGTGCGCCCCTGCCCGCGGCCATGTCGGCGAACGCGCCGTCGATCCCGTCCAGCCCGACGGTGCCACTGATGAGCGCGCCGAGGTCGAGCCGACCCTCGGCGGCGTGGGTCAGCACCTTCGGGATGTCGACCAGCGGGTTCGTCGAGCCGTAGACGCAGCCCTGGAGGGTGCGGGCGAAGTGGAACAGCTCCAGCGGGCTGAAGGACACCTGGGAGTCCTTGCCGCCGATGCCGACGACGGTCGTCATGCCGCCGCGGCGGGTGGCCGACCAGGAGCTGCGGATGGTGTCAGCCAGGCCGACGCAGTCGAAGGCGTGGTCGGCGCCGCGACGCTCCGTGAGCCCGCGGACCTGCTTGGCGAGCTCGCCGCCCGCCTCGAGGGCGTCGGTGCCGCCCATGGACATCGCGAGCGCGAGCTTCTCGGGGGAGCGGTCGACGACGATCACCTTGCCGGCGCCGGCGAGGACCGCGCCCTGGACGACCGACAGCCCGACCCCGCCGAGGCCGACGACGAGGACCGACTGGCCCGCGCGCACCTGGGCGGTGTTGAGGACCGCGCCGACGCCGGTCATGACGGCGCAGCCCACCAGGGCGGCGTGTTCGAGCGGTACCGCGTCCGGCACGGCCAGGACGGCGCGCTCGGAGACGACGGTCTCCTCGGCGAAGCCGCCGGTGGACAGGCCCGGGTAGACGTCCTGTCCCTCGACCGTTGCGTACGGCGTGCCGGCCGCGCTGCTGGAGGTCTCGCAGAGCCAGGGCTCGCCCTGCAGGCAGTACCAGCAGGTGCCGTCCGGCGGCGCCCAGCACAGCACGACCCGGTCGCCCGGGGCGCAGCTCGCGACGCCCTCGCCGACCGACACCACCGTGCCGGCCGACTCGTGCCCCAGCACGACCGGCATCGCCTGGCGCAGCGTCCCGCGGGCCAGCGACAGGTCGCTGTGGCAGACGCCGGTGGCGGCGATCCGCACCCGGACCTGGCCCGGCCCGGGCTCGGGCAGGTCGAGCTCGGCCACGCGCAGGCTCTCGCCGGGGGCGGACAGGACGGCGGCGCGGACCACGAAGGTCTCCTCGGGGTGGAGGCGGGGGACGGCTGGGAGCCTACGAGTCGGGCGTCGGGGTACGGCAGGCGCACCGACAAAGGAGGAACCATGACCTCGCCCGACACCCCCGCCGAGACCCACGATGCCCGCGAGGGCACCGGCGACCCCGAGACCGACCCGGCCGCGGTCGGCGAGGTCAGCTTCGAGCAGCCCGACGCGGACGGCGGGGCGGTGCCCGAGGGCAGCGACACCTAG
>JAJAYV010000254.1 GCA_026786045.1 Frankiaceae bacterium
ATGCGGCTGCGCGACGAGGGCCGGCTCGACCTCGACGACCCGCTCGACCGGCACCTGCCCGGCACCCCGTTCGGCGACCGCACGGTCGGGCAGCTGCTCGCGCACGGCGCCGGTCTGCGGTCGGAGTCACCCGGCGACTGGTGGGAGCGGGTGCCCGGGCTGCCGTGGGACGCCTTCGCCGAGCAGCTCGGGCCCGACGACGTGAAGCACCCGGCGGGCCGACGCTTCCATTACTCCAACCTCGGCTACGGCGCGCTGGGCGAGCTCGTCGCGCGGCTGCGCGGCGCGTCCTGGGCCGACGTCGTGCGCGACGAGGTGCTGCTGCCGCTCGGCATGACCCGCACCACGCCGCGTCCGGAAGGCGTTGCGGCACAGGGGTTCGCGGTGCACCCGTGGGCCGACCTGCTGCTGCCGGAGCCTGAGGAGGAGGGGGCAGCGATGGCCCCCGCCGGCCAGCTCTGGGCCACGCTGACCGACCTCGCGCGCTTCGCGGTGTTCCTGATCGGCGACACCGGCGACGTGCTTGCCGCCGCGACGCTGGAGGAGATGGCCGAGCCCTCGGGTGTCGACGGCTCCGCGAAGGGCTGGTCGGCGTACGGCCTGGGGCTGCAGGCCGTCCGCCTCGGCGAGCAGACGCTGGTCGGGCACGGCGGCTCGATGCCGGGCTTCCTCGCGTCGGTCTTCGTCGACCGCGGCGAGGACCTCGGCACCGTTGTGCTGTGCAACGCGACGAGCGGGCTGGACGGCACCCTGGTGACCGACCTGCACACCGCGGTGCGCGAGGCCGAGCCGGCGCTCGGGGCGACGTGGTCACCCGCGTCATCGGTCGACGCGGACGCCCTCGCCCTCGGCGGCCCCTGGTACTGGGGCACGGCGCCCTACGCCGCGCGACTGCGCGCGGACGGGCTGCTGGACCTGCTCGGGCTCATGGGGGCGGGCCGCGCCTCGCGCTTCCGCGCACGCGGTGACGGCACGTGGGTCGGGCTCGACGGCTACCACGCCGGCGAGGTCCTGCGGCCGGTGGTGACCGAGGGGGCCGTCGTCGCGCTGGACCTCGGCAGCTTCGTCTTCAGCCGCACGCCCTACGACCCGGCGGCGCCGCAGCCCGGCGGGGTCCACCCCGACGGCTGGGGGCCTCACCAGGCGGCGGGCACGTAGTCCTTGAGGAAGACGCCGAACAGGTCCTCGCCGGCCTCGCCGCGCACGACCGGGTCGTAGACGCGGGCTGCGCCGTCGACGAGGTCGAGCGGGGCGTGGAAGCCCTCGTCCGCAAGCCGCGACTTCATCGGGTGCGGCCGCTCGTCGGTGATCCAGCCGGTGTCGACGCTGGTAATGAGGATGCCGTCGGTCTCGAACATCTCGCGCGCGCTGGTACGGGTGAGCATGTTCAGCGCGGCCTTGGCCATGTTGGTGTGCGGGTGCCCGGGGCCCTTGTAGCCCCGGCCGAACTGCCCCTCCATCGCCGACACATTGACGACATAGGTCCGCCGCGCGGAGCTGGCCGCCAGCGACGGGCGCAGCCGGCCGACGAGCACGAACGGTGCCGTCACGTTGCACAGCTGCACCTCGAGCATCTCGAGCGTGTCCACCTCGTGCACCTGCTGGGTCCAGCTGTTCACCGACGCGAGGTCCGGCACGAGACCGCCCGCGTCGATGACGGTGCCACCCGCGGTCATGGCCAGCGCCGTGAGCGCCGCGGGCGTGAGCGGCTGGCGCTGCGAGGGTGCGCCGTTCAGCGCCGGCGTCGCGCCGAGCACCTCGAGCGCCGGCAGCGGTCCGTCGGGCAGCGGGGCGCTCTCGGCCGCGGCGAGCTGCGCGTAGGCGGTCGCGCTGCGACGCACGGTCTGCGCGGCGTTGTTGACCAGTACGTCGAGCGGGCCCTTGGCCGCGACGCCGTCGGCCAGCGCGAGGACCTGCGCGGGGTCGCGCAGGTCGAGCCCGACGACGGTGAGCCGGTGCAGCCACTGGGCGCTGTCCGGCATGGCGGTGAAGCGGCGTACGGCGTCGTGCGGGAAGCGCGTGGTGATGGTCGTGTCGGCGCCGTCGCGCAGCAGGCGCAGCGCGATGTACATGCCGATCTTCGCGCGACCGCCGGTGAGCAGCGCGCGGCGGCCGGTGAGGTCGGTGCGCGCGTCCCGCTTGGCGTGGTTCAGCTCCGCGCAGCCCGGACACAGCTGGTGGTAAAACGCGTCGACCTCGCGGTAGCGCTGTTTGCACACGTAGCAGGAGCGGGCGTTGATGAGTGAGCCGACGATCTGCGCACCACGGGCCTCGCCAATCGGCAGGCCGCGCGTCTCGTCGTCGATCCGGCCCGGCGCCGCGGTGGCCGTCGACGCCGTGACGGCGTTGTCGTTGGCCAGCACCGTGTCGCGCTTATCGCGACGGCGACGGAGCTTCACGCTCTTGTAGACCCCGGCTGTGGCCTCGCGCACGCGCACCGCCTGCGGGTGGTCGGTGGGCAGGTCGTCGAGCTCGGCCAGCACGTCGAGGCAGGTCTGCAGCCGGTCGGGGTTGATGGCTGCCGCGCCGGTGCCGGGGGCGTGCGGGTCGGTGCTCATGAGGTGCTGCGTCTGCCGTCTTCAGGTCGCCGGTGGTCGCCGACGAGGATAGGCGAGCAGGTCAGCGGGGCAGGACGAGCGACTTCCCTGTCGTGCGC
>JAJAYV010000255.1 GCA_026786045.1 Frankiaceae bacterium
CGCCCAGGTGATGCTGAGGACGGGCTGGACGAGCTGCACCTGGCTGACGGTGGTCATGGGGCCGATCGCCAGGCCCCGGTACCAGGCGAAGAAGCCCAGGTACATGCTCACGACGCTGAGCCGAGTTCCCGAGCCAGCAGGCAGCCCTCCGCGTAGCCGACAGCGGCGGCCAGCACGGCTCCGAACAGCAGCAGGTCGGCCGCACGGACCGAGACGGCGCTGATGCGGTCGCCCGCGGCGGGGCTGCCCGAGTTGCAGGCGTGGTTCGCCAGCCAGGCCGCCGATGCCGCGCCGGTCGGGGTGAGTCCGCCGTCAGCGCGCGACGTGCTCATCGTCGCCGGCAGCCAGAGCGGGCTGAGCTCCATCTTCCGCGCGCTCATCGGCCCCGGCCAGCCGCTGCTGATCGAGTCGCCGACGTACTGGGGTGCGATCCTGGCCGCCGAGCAGGCCGGCGTCACCCTCGTGCCCGTCTTGACTGGCGCCTACGGCCCCGACCCCGACGACGTCGACCGCGCGTTCGCCGCCACGGGCGCCCGGGCCTTCTACGCCCAGCCGACGTTCGCCAACCCCACCGGCACGCAGTGGTCAGCCGACACCGGCGCTGCTGTGCTCGACATCGTCCGGGCCCGCGGTGCCTTCCTCGTCGAGGGCGACTGGGCGCACGACCTGGCCATCGACGCCGATCCACGTCCCCTGGTCGGCCACGACGACGACGGCCACGTCATCTACCTGCGGTCGCTCACGAAGAGCGTCTCGCCGGCCCTGCGCGTCGCCGCAGTCATCGCCCGCGGCCCGGCGCGCGAGCGCATCCTTGCGGACCGCGCCGCCGAGACCATGTACGTCAGCGGCGTCCTGCAGGCAGCGGCGCTCGACGTCGTCTCCCAGCCCGGCTGGTCGGCGCACCTGCGGGGCCTGCGCCAGCAGCTCCGTGTCCGCAGAGACCTGCTCCTCGAGAGCCTTGGGACGCACGCGCCGCAGGTGCACGTCGAGCACGTCCCTGTCGGCGGGCTGAACCTGTGGGTCCGTCTCCCAGACGGCACCGACGTCCACGGCCTCGTCCGCGAGTGCGAGACGAGGGGCCTGTTGGTCGCGCCCGGTAGCGAGTGGTTCCCGACCGAACCGTCCGGCCCCTTCATCCGCCTCAACTTCGGAAGCGAGAACCCCAGCCGCGTCGCAGCGGCTGGTGAAGTCCTGGGCGACGTGCTGGGCACGCTCGCCTCGTCGGCGTGCGCAGCTCGTCCGTCCGGTCGAACCCGACGTTCGGTGCGTGCGCGAGTGCCGCGGCTCTGACCCCGTGCGGGCAGGACGGGACGTAGCGTCCCGGCCGTGGCCCTCCTTGGTTGTGGTGTGGGAGGAGGATGCAGTCATTGGTTTAGGTTGTCAACTATCTACTGCCGCAAGTAGGATTCTGCCCATGCCGGCTCAGGAAGACCTCGCCCGGACGCACGCGCTGGTGCAGGCTGTGCTGGGTCTTTCAGAGCGGATGCGGCGCCACTACGCCGCGCGCGTCGACGAGTTCGACCTCACCTCGACGCAGGCCCACCTGCTGCGCGAGCTCGCGCCCGGTCCGCGTCCCATGGGGGAGCTGGCCGGTCGCCTTGCCTGCGACGCCTCGAACGTCACCGGCCTCACCGACCGGCTCGAGGCTCGGGGGCTGGTCGAGCGGCGGGCCGCCCCTGGCGACCGGCGGGTCAGGGTGCTTGCTCTCACCCGCGAGGGGGAGCGGGTCCAGCGGGCCCTGTGGGAGCGGCTGATGACGGACTCCCCGGTCGCGGCCGGGCTCGACCGTGAGGACCAGCGGGTGCTGCTCGGGCTGCTGCAGCGAGTCGTCGTCGAACAGGAGCGGCCGGACTGCGCACGCCCGCCCTCCTCGGCATGAGGTCGGACCACCGCAAGGTGCATGCATGAGCGGCGCGCACCGGCACGGCGCGAACGGCGGCGGCACGTACGTCGTCCGAGGGCACCGCGCACTGGCCGCGATCGTCGTGGTGCTGATCCTCGCCACGCTGGCCGGGCTGGTCCTGCTCCGTCCCACGGGCGAGGCCGTCGGAGCCTTCCCGAGCGCTGGGGAACGGGTGCAGGGGACTGTCACGGCCGCCGCCACCGCCCCCTGCGAGAGCGCGAGCCCCGGCGCCCCCGACGACGGGCCGCGCGAGCTCTGCGTGGACCTGACGATCCGGGTGGACGAAGGCTCCGACGAGGGCGCGGAGATCAGTCAGCAGGGCGGCGACAACGCCACCGGGCGGCTCGACGTCGGCGACAGTGTCGTCCTCGCCGCCGATCCCGCCGCGACCGCCGTCGACCAGCGGTACCAGCTCACCGACACCCAGCGCGGGACCTCCCTCATGGTCCTCGCGCTCCTGTTCGCCCTCGCCGTCGTCGCGCTCGGACGGCTCCGCGGACTGCTCGCGCTCGCCGGGCTCGCGGTGAGCTCCGTCGTGCTGGTCGGCTGGCTCGTCCCGGCTCTGCTCGACGGCAGGCCGCCGGTCCTCACCGCGACGGTCGGAGCCGGCGCGATCATGCTGGCGGTGCTGCTGCTCGCCCACGGCCCGGGCGTCCGCACCTCGACCGCCATCGTCGGTACCGCTGCGAGCCTGCTGCTCACGCTGGCGCTCGGAGCCCTGTTCGTCGAGGCGAGCAGCCTGACGGGGCTCACCAGCGAGGAGGCGACGTTCGTCCAGGCGATCTTCGGTGGCCTCGATGTCCGTGGGCTGCTCCTCGCCGGGATCGTCGTGGGGGCGCTGGGGATCCTCGACGACGTCACCGTCACGCAGGTCTCTGCTGTTCACGAGATCCGCGCCGCCGACCCCGCCATGCCGACTCGCGAGCTCTACCGCGCCGCGCTCCGAGTGGGCCGGGACCATGTCGCCTCGCTGGTCAACACGCTGCTGCTCGCGTACGCGGGCGCGTCCCTGCCCCTGCTCGTCATCTTCACCACCAGCGGTCAGGGCCTCATCGGGACCCTCACGAACGGCGTCGTCGCGGAGGAGATCGTCCGCGCGCTGGTCGGAAGCATCGGCCTGGTCGCAGCGGTCCCGCTGACCACCGCCCTCGCAGTCGCGACCTGCCCCCCGCGGAGGCCCGCGCCGGTCAGGTGAGCGACGGCTCAGTCCGTCCACACCGGCGGGCGCTTCTCGAGGAAGGCCGCGATGCCCTCCGCGGCGCTCGGCGTCTGACTGGAGCCGGTCATGGCCTCGATGGCGATGCCGTACGCGTCGGACTCGGGCCGATCGAGCTGGGCGTACAGCGTCTGCTTGCCCCACGCCTTGCTGGCGCGCGAACCGCGGGTGACGCGGGCGAGCAGTGCGTCCACGGCGGAGTCGAGCTCGTCGTCCGGGACGACGCGGTTGACCAGTCCCCACTCGAGAGCGGTGCGCGCGTCGATCGCGTCGCCCGAGAGGGCCAGCTCCATGGCGCGCTTGCGACCGACATTGCGGGCGATCGCGACCATCGGCGTGTGACAGAACCAGCCGCCCTTGCCGCCCGGAGCGGCGAACGAGGCGGACTCGGCGGCCACCGCAAGGTCGCAGGAGGCGACCAGCTGGCAACCTGCCGCGGTCGCAAGCGAGTGCACGCGGGCGACGACCACCTGCGGAACGGTCTGGATGGTCTGCATGAGCTCGGTGCACACCGCCAGGAGGCCGCGCACCTCCGCAGCGGATTTGCCTGCCACATCGGCGAAGTCGTGGCCGGCGCTGAACACCGGTCCCTTCGCCGCCAGGACGATGCCGGCGGCGTCGCCGCAGCCGATCTCCTGGAACGCCGCGAGCAGCTGCTCGATGTGCTCTCGCGACAGCGCGTTGCGCCGCGCGGGTCGCGCCATCGTGATGCGCACGCTCTCGCCGGCGCGCTCGACGCGCGGAGCGCCGTCCCTCACCTGTGCAGGGTCCATGTCTCCCACGTCCTGTCCTCGTGTCCGGCTGGCTGACGGCCCGCCCGCCCGGCTCAGCATCGTCCGCCTCCGGGTCCGTGCCCGCCGGGGGGTGTCCGCCAGGACGAGGCACGATGCAGCGGACGGCCTGACGACGGAGGGATGAGCATGGCGACCGACGATCCACTCGAGGCCGTTCCGCTGGAGCAGCTGCGCAGCCGCAGCAGCATGAAGTGGCGTACCTACCCTGCTGACGTGCTGCCCCTGTGGGTGGCGGAGATGGACGTCGACCTCGCACCGCCCGTGGTGGAGGCGATCTGCGCTGCTGCACGGAGCGGCGACACCGGCTACGCGGCAGGGACGGCGTACGCCGAAGCCCTGGCCGGCTTCGCCGAGAGCCGGTGGGGCTGGGACCAGTTCCCGGTCCATCGCTCCGCTCTCGTGGCCGACGTCATGGTCGGCGTGGTCGAGGCGCTGCGGCTCGTGACCGAGGTCGGCGACACGGTCATCGTCAACCCGCCCGTCTACCCGCCGTTCTACGCCTTCGCCGAGTACTCCGAACGGAACGTGCTCGAGGCCCCGCTGGGCGACGACGGCCGCCTCGACCTCGAGATCCTCGCCGACGCGTTCTCTCGCGCCGGCCGCAGCGGCACGCGGGCGGCGTACCTGCTGTGCAGCCCGCACAACCCGACGGGCACGGTGCACACCGCCGAGGAGCTGCGTCACGTCGCTGCGCTGGCCGACGAGCACGGAGTGCGGGTGATCGCCGACGAGATCCACGCCCCGCTGGTGCTGTCGGGCGCCCGCTTCGTGCCCTACCTCAGCGTCGCCGGCGACAGCGACGCGTTCGCGCTGGCGTCAGCGTCCAAGGGCTGGAACCTCGCCGGGCTCAAGGCGGCCGTGCTCACCGCCGGAGCCGGCGCGGAGGCCGACCTGCGGCGCCTGCCCGAGGTCGTCAGCCACGGACCGAGCCACGTCGGGGCCCTGGCGCACACGGCCGCTCTCACCGACGGGGGCGCGTGGCTGGACGCGCTGCTCGCCGGCCTCGACCGCAAGCGGACCTTGCTCGCCGAGCTGCTCGGCGCGCACCTGCCCGGGATCGCCTGGCGGCCGCCGGAGGCGTCCTACCTCGCTTGGCTCGACTGCACGGGGCTGGCAGCCAGCAGCCCCGACGTGAACGGCCCGACGCCGGAGCACGTGGCGCCCGGCGACGTCACGACCGTCGTCGGTGCGACCCGGTTCTTCCTCACCCACGCGAAGGTCGCCCTCAGCGCCGGCGAGGCCTTCGGCGCCGGCGGCGCCGGGCACGTCCGCCTGAACTTCGGCACGTCCGCCGCGATCCTCACTGCCGCCGTCCGCGCGATGGCCGCCGCCGAGAACGCCGTCGTGGGGGTGCACCCACGCGAAGGGTGTCTTGACCCCGTGACCGCCCTGCGCTGAGCGCGATCGTGCCGACGGCCCGCTCAGCGGCGTGCGACAGTGGTCGGGCCCTGCATGCGGGGGTGGACCACTCGGGGCCGGACCGGCGTCGCCGGAGGCCTCGCGGCACGAGGAGAGCGCCATGAGCAAGGACAAGGGCGGTCGCCAGGCGAAGAAGCCGAAGGCGGCCAAGAACATCAAGACCAGTGGCCAGACCCCGGCCGCGGGCGGCGCCATCAGCGCGACCACGGCGAAGACCAGCAAGTAGGGCTCGACGACGCGGGCAGTCCCTGGCGCAGGATGGCCGGGTGACCACCTCCGAGCGACTGCGCAACTGGGCCGGCAACCACACCTACCCCGCGTCCGTCGTGCACCGCCCGCGCACGGTCGAGCAGGTGCAGGAGCTCGTCGCAGCATCCTCCCGCGTCCGGGCCGTCGGCAGCCGGCACAGCTTCAACGACCTGGTCGACTCCCCGGCGCTGGTCAGCCTGGACGCTCTACCGGCGTTGCACGACCTCGACCCCGCCAGTGGAACCGTCCGGGTCGGCGCGGCCGTGCGCTACGGCGAGCTGGCCGCGCACCTGCACGCCCGCGGCTGGGCCCTGCACAACCTCGCCTCCCTGCCGCACATCTCGGTCGCGGGAGCTGTTGCGACCGCCACCCACGGGTCGGGTGACCGCTCGGCCAACCTGGCGACGGCGGTGACCGGCCTCGAGCTGGTGACCGCCGACGGGAGCCTCCTGACGCTCACCCGGGCCGACGCCGAGCTGGCTGGAGCGGTGGTCGGCCTGGGCGCGCTGGGCGTCGTCACCGCGCTCACGCTCGAGATCGAGCCGACGTACGACGTGGTGCAGGAGGTGCACACCGGCCTGCCGTGGTGGGCAGTGCTCGACGACGTCGACGCCGTGCTCGGCAGCGCGGACAGCGTCAGCCTGTTCACCGACTGGCGTGGGGAGTCGGTGGCGCAGGTGTGGCGCAAGAGCCGGGTCCCGCTCGCTGTGACCCCCTTCGCGGCGCACGGTGCCGTTGCCGCCTCGACGGACCAGCACCCGCTGGCGGGCGGCGACGCCGCGAGCACCACGGCGCAGCTCGGCGTGGCCGGTCCGTGGCACGAGCGGCTGCCGCACTTCCGGATGGACTTCGTGCCGAGCGCGGGCGCGGAGCTGCAGAGTGAGTACTTCGTCGACCGGCGCGAAGCCGGAGCCGCGATCGAGGCCGTCCGGCGGCTGGGTGAGCGGCTGGCGCCCGTGCTGCTGGTCAGCGAGGTGCGCAGCGTCGCGGCCGACGAGCTCTGGCTGTCCATGGCACACGGCCGCGACAGCGTCGGTCTGCACTTCACCTGGAAGCCGCTCCAGGAGGAGGTCGACGCGCTGCTGCCCGCCGTCGAGGGCGCGCTGGCCCCGTACGCCGCCCGCCCGCACTGGGGCAAGCTCTTCTTCGACGCCGACCGGAGCCTGGCCCGGGTCTATCCGCGCCTGGACGACTTCCGCGCGCTCGCCGCCCGGCTCGACCCGGAGGGCACCTTCCGCAACAGCTTCCTCGACCGCCACGTGCTCGGCGCAGCCGGTTGACGAAGGTGGCGGCGGGCCCGGCCGTCGCTCGGCTCACCGGCGACCGCTAGAAGACCTGCTCGGCCTCGGTGAGCGCCTGGGTCAGCAGCGTCACCAGCGCCTCGAGCTGCACGTCGACCGACGACGACAGCGCCGCGTCCGAGCCGTCCAGCGCGCGCGCCGCCAGACCGGCCTTGTCGTCGATGAGCTCGGCGATCCGCGCGTCGATCGTCTGTGCCGCGATGATGCGCCAGGCCGTCACCGGCTGGTCCTGTCCGATGCGGTGCACGCGGTCGATCGCCTGCGTCTGCTCGGCGTCGGTCCACGAGAGCTCGGCCAGCACGACGTTCGAGGCGACCTGCAGGTTGAGCCCGACGCCGGCGGCGGTGAGCGAGCAGACGGCGACGTGCACGTCGGGGTCGTTGACGAACGCGTCGATGTTGTGCTGCCGCACGCGGGGCGTCTGGTCGCCGCGGATCGAGGCAAAGCCGATGCCGCGCTGGGCGAAGGTGTCCTCCGCGGTGTCCATCACGTCGATGTGCTTGGCGAAGAAGACGACCTTGCCGACGTTGCGGACCAGCTGCGCGGCGTAGTCGGCGGCCAGCGCCGCCTTCGCCTGGCCGATGCGCCGCATCATGCTGAAGACGTTCTGCTCGCTGTCCTTCTCGTCGGAGTCCTGCCGCTCCCAGGCGGCCACCTTGCGCACGAGCTCGTGGTCGATGCCCACGACCTCGACCCCGGACGCCCGCGCCGCGAGCGCGCTCTCGTACCGCTTGACCAGGCGCCGGGCCAGGACGCGCTCGGCGTCGCGGATGGAGCGGCCGAGCGCCCCGTCGAGCTCGACCGGCAGGTCGGCGACGCGCCGGGCGGGGATGTCGGCGGCGACGTCGACCTTGCGTCGCCGGACGATGCCCATGTCGATGACGGCGCCGCGGGCGGCGGGGTAGAAGTCGGCCTCGGCGGGGGTGAGGCCGTTGTCCTCCAGCGCCGCCATCAGCTCGCCACCGGGCTCGCCGTCGTCGATCCAGCCGAGGAACTCCCAGATGGCGAGGAAGTCCTCGATGTCGTTGATGAGCGGCGTGCCGGTGAGGGCCATGAGCAGCGGGCGCACGGTGCGCGACCGGATGCGCTCGGAGAGCTCGAGCACGTGCCGCGAGCGCTGCGACGACTTGTTCTTGATGAAGTGCGCCTCGTCGACGACCATCCCGCGGAACCCGAGCGAGCCGAGCCAGCCGACGTGGCGGTCGAGCACCTCGTAGTTGACGACGACGACGTCGGAGAACGCATCGACGGTGTCCCCGTCCCCGTGCACGACGGTGGCTGGCCGGTGCGGCGTCCAGATGCCGGCCTCGCGCGCCCAGTTGGTCTTGACGACGTTGGGCACGACCACCAGCAGCGGGTAGGCGTTCGCCGCCTCGGCCGCCAGCAGCGCCTGGGCGGTCTTGCCCAGCCCCGGCTCGTCGGCGAGCAGGAAGGTCCGGTGGCCCTCGGCCGCGGCAGCGACGACCTCCGCCTGGTGCGGCATCAGCTCGCGGTCGCCGGCGGCCCGCAGCGAGGTGGGCGGCGGCAGCTCCATGCAGGAGGACGCGCCGCCGGAGGCGTTCTCGAAGGCCCTCAGCAGTGGGCCGAGCAGCTCCCAGCTGGCAAGCAGCCGGGGGCGGGCGGCCGGCCGGGGCGCCGAGAAGTCCGGCTCGAGGAAGGGGTTCGCCAGCTGGCGCGAGATGACCGACTGGGGGACGACCTGCCGCTCGGCGCGCGGGGAGGCCGCGGTGAGGGTCGCGCGCTGCGGGGCGGCCGGCTCCGGCGACTCCTCGACGCCGGCGGCCTGCCGCATCTCGCGCAGGAGAGAGCGCGTCTCGTAGGGCAGCTCGGCGTCCTCGGTGAGCAGGGTGAGCAGCGAGCCGTCGCGGGCCGCGGTGCGGGCCAGGATGGTCGCGACGCCCTCGATGCGCTTGAGCTGCTCGTTGCGGCGGGCCTCGCTGAGGTTGTCGGCCTGGATCCGGCTCCGCTCCTCGCGCACAAGCAGCGCGACCGCCTGGAAGGTGCTGCGCGTCGAGGGGCGGACCTTGCCCCGCTGCACGGCGAGCTCGACCTCGCGCACGGCCTTCGCGAGCACCGGGAGCACGCCCTCGTCGCGGGCGCGCGGGGCGCGGCCCCACGCCCCGCGCGCGCCGGGTGTGCGGCCGGGGAGGGTGGGCCCCTGCCCCCGGCGTTGCAGGGGCGGGCGGACC
>JAJAYV010000256.1 GCA_026786045.1 Frankiaceae bacterium
ACCTTGAGCGGAATCGACTCAACTCTTCGTGCGTTGCTGCCAGCAGGACTACGCACGGGAGGAGCACCACGTTGGACGCTGAGCGACTGACCACCAAGAGCCAGGAGGCCGTCTCGACGGCCGTCCGCCGCGCCGCGACGGAGGGCCACCCGGAGGTCGCGCCGGTGCACCTGCTGCTCGCCCTGCTCGACCAGAGCGACGGCATCGCCGGGCCGCTGCTGTCGGCCGTCGGCGCCGACCCGGCGCAGGTGCGCAGCAAGGGCGAGGCCATCCTGGCCGGCCTCCCGCGCGCCAGCGGCGCCAACGTCGCCGCCCCGGGGCTGTCCCGCTCGCTCATGGCCGTGCTGGCCGTCGCGCAGACCAAGGCCAAGGAGGTCGGCGACGAGTACGTCTCGACCGAGCACCTGCTCGTCGGGCTGGCCGACTCCGGCGGCGAGGTCGCCGATCTGCTCACGTCTCACAAGGCGCTGCCCAAGGCGTTGGTCGACGCGTTCGCCAAGGTCCGCGGCGGCATGCGCCGCGTCACGACGCAGGACCCCGAGTCGACGTACAAGGCGCTCGAGAAGTACGGCGTCGACCTCACCGACCGCGCCCGCCGCGGCCAGCTCGACCCGGTCATCGGGCGCGACACCGAGATCCGCCGCCTCGTCCAGGTGCTGTCCCGGCGCACCAAGAACAACCCGGTGCTCATCGGCGAGCCCGGCGTCGGCAAGACCGCCGTCGTCGAGGGGCTCGCACAGCGCATCGTCGACGGCGACGTGCCGGAGAGCCTGCGCGGCAAGAGCATCGTCGCGCTCGACCTGGCCGCCATGGTGGCCGGCGCGCAGTACCGCGGGCAGTTCGAGGAGCGGCTCAAGGCGGTGCTGCAGGAGATCGCCCAGTCCGAGGGCCAGGTCATCACGTTCATCGACGAGCTGCACACCGTTGTCGGCGCCGGCAAGGCCGAGGGCTCGATGGACGCCGGCAACATGCTCAAGCCGATGCTCGCCCGCGGCGAGCTGCGCATGGTCGGCGCGACCACGCTCGACGAGTTCCGCACCGGCATCGAGAAGGACCCCGCGCTGGAGCGCCGCTTCCAGCAGGTCTTCGTCGGCGAGCCGTCGGTCGAGGACACCGTCGCGATCCTGCGCGGGCTCAAGGGCCGGTACGAGGCGCACCACAAGGTGGAGATCGCCGACTCCGCGCTGGTCGCCGCGGCGACGCTGTCCGACCGCTACATCCCCGCGCGCTTCCTGCCCGACAAGGCGATCGACCTCGTCGACGAGGCGGCGTCGCGGCTGCGCATGGAGATCGACAGCAAGCCGGTCGAGATCGACGAGCTGCAGCGCGCGCTCGACCGCATGACGATGGAGGAGCTCGCGCTGGAGCGTGAGACCGACCAGGCGTCGCTCGAGCGGCTCGCCCAGCTGCGCCGCGAGATGGCCGACCGCGGCTCCGAGCTCGCCGCGCTCACGGCGCGGTGGGAGCGCGAGCAGACCGGCCTCAACCGCGTCGGCGAGCTCAAGTCGCAGCTCGACGACCTGCGCACGCAGGTCGAGAGGGCCCAGCGCGAAGGCGATCTCACGACCGCGTCGCGGCTGTCGTACGGCGAGGTCCCCGCGTTGGAGAAGGAGCTGGCTGAGGCGTCCGCCGCCGCTGAGAGCACCGACCGGATGGTCGAGGAGCACGTCAGCCCCGACGACATCGCGCAGGTCGTGAGCGCCTGGACCGGGATCCCCGCCGGTCGGATGCTCGAGGGCGAGACCGGCAAGCTGCTGCGTATGGAGGAGGCCCTCGGCGCGCGCCTGGTCGGCCAGCGGCGGGCCGTCGAGGCGGTGTCGGACGCCGTACGCCGGGCCCGCGCCGGCATCTCCGACCCCGACCGGCCGACCGGCTCGTTCCTGTTCCTCGGCCCCACCGGTGTCGGCAAGACCGAGCTCGCCAAGGCGCTCGCGGAGTTCCTGTTCGACGACGAGCGCGCGATGACCCGCATCGACATGAGCGAGTACGGCGAGAAGCACTCGGTAGCCCGGCTTGTCGGCGCGCCCCCCGGCTATGTCGGCTACGAGTCCGGCGGCCAGCTCACCGAGGCGGTACGCCGCCGGCCGTACGCGGTGGTGCTGCTCGACGAGGTCGAGAAGGCGCACCCGGACGTCTTCGACGTGCTGCTGCAGGTGCTCGACGACGGCCGGCTGACCGACGGGCAGGGCCGCACGGTCGACTTCCGCAACACGATCCTCGTGCTCACCTCCAACCTGGGCTCGGCCTTCGTCAGCGACCCGCTGCTCACGCCGGACCAGCGCGGCGACAAGGTGCTGGAGGTCGTCCGGCAGGCCTTCAAGCCCGAGTTCCTCAACCGGCTCGACGAGGTCGTCGTCTTCGACGCGCTCGGCACCGAGGAGCTGTCGCGCATCGTCGACCTGCAGGTCGCGGCGCTCGCGAAGCGGCTGCTGGACCGGCGGCTCACGCTCACCGTCACGGCCGCCGCGCGCGACTGGCTGACCCGCACCGGCTTCGACCCGGTCTACGGCGCCCGGCCGCTGCGCCGGCTGGTGCAGAAGGCGATCGGCGACACCCTCGCCCGGGCGCTGCTGTCCGACGAGGTGCGCGACGGCGACGAGGTCGTCGTGGACCGGGCTGACGGCGCCGACCGGCTGACCGTGGCGCCGGCGGTGCGGACCGAGGGCTGAGGACGGTCGAGCCTGCGGTCCTCGTCAGGCCAGGCCAACCTCGGCCAGGAAGTCCTCGGCGACCTGGGCCGGGTCGATCCCGTCGACGTCGACCTGCGCGTTGAGCTGGGTGAGCCGCTCGTCGGTGAGCTCTGCGGAGATGGACTCGAACAGCTCGTCGTACTCCGCGCTGTTGGCTTCGTAGGTCTCGGTGCGCATCGCCGCGGCGATGTTGTACGGCGGGAAGAAGGACTTGTCGTCCTCCAGCACGGTCAGGTCGTTGTTGAGGATCTGCCCGTCGGTCGCGAACACGACGGCGAAGTCGCAGTCGTCGGCGGCGCCCACCTGCGTGTAGACCAGGGCGGGCTCGAGCTGCACCACCTGGTCGTTCGGCAGGTCGAAGCCGTACAGCTCCTCGACACCGGGCAGCCCGTCGTTGCGGTTGATGAACTCCGCGGACGAGCAGAGCCGCCCGGCGGAGGGATCGTCGTTGACGACCGCGGCCCAGTCGCTGATCGAGCTGACACCGAACTCCTCGACCGCCTGGGGGTTCGCCGCGATGGCGAAGGTGTTGTTGGCCTCTGCCCGGGCGAACCAGGTGACGTCGTTCGCGACGTCGGCCTCCTTCACCGCCTCGAACTGCTCCTCCGCGCCCTGCACCGGCTCGGTCTCACCCAGGATGCTGATCCAGCCGGTGCCGGTGTACTCGTAGTAGACGTCGATCTCACCGTTCGTGAGCGCCTCTCGGACGACCGCCGTGCCGGTGAGGTTCGTGCGGTCGGTGACGTCAGCGCCCGCCGCCTGCAGCGCCTGGACGACGATCTGGCCGAGCACGCGCTGCTCGGTGAACTCCTTGGAGCCGACGGCGATCGAGACGCCGGACAGGTCGACGTCGCTGGTCCGCTCGGTGGCAGAGGAGCCACCGTCGTCCCCGCCGCAGGCGGTCAGCGTGAGAAAGCCGGCGAGCAGGGCAGCGGGGAGCAGACGGCGGGAGGGAGAGCGGGACATGGACGTCCTTCCAATCGCTAGACGGTGGATGCGGAGCAGTGGGCTCACAGGCCCTTGGGTCGCAGCGACTGCTCCAGCAGGCCGCCGAGATGGTCGATGAGCAGAGCGAGCACGGCGGCGAGCACCGAGCCTACGATCGTGACCGCGAGCCGGTTGAGCACCAGGCCCTGGTAGATGATGTCGCCCAGACCGCCGGCGTTCACCAGCGTGGCGATGGTGGCCGTGCCGACGTTGATGACCGCTGCGGTGCGGATGCCGGCGAGCACGACGGGGACGGCGAGCGGGAGCTCGATGCGGCGCAGCACTGCGGTGCGGGACATGCCCATGCCGCGGGCGGACTCGATGACGAACGCGTCGACCTGCTGCAGGCCCACGATCGTGTTGCGCAGGATCGGCAGGAACGCGTAGAGGACCAGGGCGAAGATCGCCGGACTCGTGCCGATGCCGACGTAGATCGCGAGCAGCACGAGGACGCCGAGCGACGGCACGCCCTGCGCGATGTTGCCGAGCCCCACGATCAGGGGGACGAAGCGGCGCGCACCGGGGCGGGTCGCGATGATGCCAAGGGGGACGGCGAGCAGCACCACGAGCACCGTCGAGACGGCGACGAGCTGCAGGTGGGTGATGGTGGCTGACAGGAGCCGGTCCGGGTCCAGCAGTCGGGCCTCGATGTCGTCCAGATCGGCGGCCGAGACGTAGACCAGGACAGCTGCCACCACGAGGGCCAGCAGCGCTGGGAGGGCCAGACGTGGCAGCCAGGGGCTGCGGGCCGACACCCCGACCGGGGGGCTCGGGTCGAGCGCGTCACCGGTCGCCGGTGGCGCCTCGGCCGGGGCCGTCATCGCCGGTCCGGCTGGGCGGCCTCGTGGTCTCGGCTGCTGCCGCCGAGCGCCTTCTCGTGCGCCGCTGCACGCATGGTCTCCGCGGCGGCCATGATGACGCCCATGTCGACGGTGCCGATGTAGGCACCCCGGCCGTCGACGACGACCACGCCGCCGACCCGGCTGGAGACCATCGCGTCCAGGGCGCCGGCCAGCGTGGCGTGCGGCTCCACGATGGCGGTCACGGGCATCCCGGCTCGCTCCAGCGGCACGGACGGGCGCGAGAGCGCCTGCCGGTCGGCCCACCGCACCGGGCGACGGGAGGCGTCCAGCAGCAGCACCGAGCCGGCGTCGGAGCGCTGGAGCGCAGCGATGGCCGCCTCGTGCCCGTCGGCGAGGGACGAGACGGGCCACTCGGCGAGGGCGAAGTCGCGCACCCGGGCCAGGCCGAGCCGCTTCAGCGAGGCGCCGGAGCCGATGAACTCGGCCACGAAGTCGTCTGCGGGATCGGACAGGATGCGCTCGGGGGTGTCGAACTGCGCGATCACCGAGTGCTCGCGCAGCACGGCGATCCGGTCACCCATCTTGATTGCTTCGTCGATGTCGTGCGTGACGAAGACGATGGTCTTGCCGATGTCCTCCTGGAGACGCAGGAACTCGTTCTGGAGCTTCTCGCGGGCGATCGGGTCGACCGCGCCGAACGGCTCGTCCATGAGCATGATCGGCGGGTCGGCGGCCAGGGCCCGCGCGACGCCGATGCGCTGGCGCTGCCCGCCGGACAGCTCCTTGGGGTAGCGGTCGCGGTAGGTCGACGGGTCCATGCCGACCAGGTCGAGCAGCTCGTCGACGCGCGCCTTCGTGCGGTCGCTCTTCCACTTGAGCAGCCGGGGGACGGTGGCGATGTTGTCGGCGATGGTGAGGTGCGGGAACAGCCCGATCTGCTGGATGACGTAGCCGATGCGACGGCGAAGCTCGTCCGGCGGCGCCGTCGTGACGTCCTCGCCCTCAAGCCGGATGACACCCGACGTCGGCTCGATGATCCGATTTATCATCTTCATGGTGGTGGTCTTGCCGCAGCCGGACGGGCCGACCAGCACGCAGATCTCACCCTCCGGCACCTCGAGGTCGAGCGACCGCACGGCCGGCTCGTCCTGGCCGGGGTAGCGCTTGGTGAGCTGCTCCAGCCCGATCATCGCCGGGCGGGGGGTCGTCATCGCAAGCCCTTCGAGGTGGTCAGCCGGGCCAGGCCCAGGAACAGGACGTCGAGCAGGACCGCGATCGCGACGACGCCGAGCGTGCCGGCCAGCGCGAGGTTCGCCGCGTTCGGGCTGCCGATGATGCGCAGGCCGCCGAAGATCAGCTCGCCCAGGCCGGGGCCGCCGACCAGGGTGCCGATCGCGGCGATGCCGACCAGCAGCACACCCGACACCCGCACACCGGTCAGCACGACCGGCCAGGCCAGCGGCAGCTCGATGCGCAGCAGGCGACGCACCGGACCCATCCCCACCCCCTTGGCCGACTCGATGACGGCGGGGTCGACCTGCAGCAGACCGGTGACGGTGTTGCGGACGATCGGAAGCAGCGAGTAGAGGATCAGGCCGGGCAGCACCACGGCGGTCCCCAGCTTGCCGATGAAGCCGAACAGCAGCGTGAACAGCGCGAACGACGGCACGGTGAGGATCAGGCCCGTCGACCCCAGCACCAGGCCCCGGGCCCGGGGGCGACGGGCGACGACCACGCCGAGCAGCACCGCGATGACCGTGCCGATCGCCAGCGCGACGACGACCAGCAGCAGGTGCTCGAGGCTGAGCCGGAGCACGCGCTCACCCTGGCGCTCGAGGAAGGACACGAAAGACACAGGGGTCTGCTTACCCGCTCGTCGCCCGGTCTCGTGACGATCGTGCGCTGATCGTGCGACGGCGGTCCGCTCGGCGCCAGCAGCTGACGGCGTCCTAGCCTCCCACCCATGACCACAGCACTCGTCACCGGCGCGACGGCGGGCCTCGGCGCCGCCTTCGCCCGCCAGCTCGCCGGGCTCGGCCGCGACCTCGTGCTCGTCGCGCGCGACCAGGCGCGGCTGGAGAGCAAGGCCCAGCAGCTGCGGTCGTACGGCGTGAAGGTCGAGGTCCTGCCGGCCGACCTGGCCGACGACGGGGGCTGCGCGCGGGTCGAGGAGCGGCTGGCGCGCGGCGTCGACGTGCTCGTCAACAACGCCGGCCTCGGCACCAAGGGCGCCTTCCACGAGGTGGACCTGGCCCAGGAGGTGCACCTGCTCCGGCTCAACGTCGAGGCGGTCCTGCGACTCACGCACGCCGCGCTGCCCGTGATGGTCGCGCGCGGCAGCGGCGCGATCGTCAACGTCAGCAGCGTGGCCGGCTTCGCGCCGGGCGCGCGCGCCGCGTCGTACAGCGCGTCCAAGGCGTGGGTCACCAACTTCAGCGAGTCACTGCACCTGCAGTACGCCGACCGCGGGGTCGCGGTGCTCGCGCTCGCACCCGGCTTCACCCGCACCGAGTTCCACAGCCGCGCGGAGATGGACACCAGCGGCATCCCGGAGCGGCTGTGGCTGGACCCCGAGGCGGTGGTGCGCATCGCGCTGCACGACCTCGACAAGGGCAAGTCGCTGAGCGTGCCGGGGCGCCAGTACAAGGTCATCGTCGCGGCGACGCGCGTCGTGCCGCCGAGCGTGCAGCGCGGCATCGTCAAGGGCCTGCGCAGCCGCTTCCCCGGCCAGCAGGCGTAGCTCCCGCATGAGGCTGCTGGTGCTCGGCGGGACCCGGTTCGTGGGCCGCGCGGTCGTCGAGGAGGCGCTCGCGCGCGACTGGGAGGTCCACGCGGTGCACCGCGGCGTGACCGGCCGGCTGCCGGACGGGGCGCGCTCGCTGCTCGCCGACCGGACCGACCCGCAGGCGCTCGCCGCGGCGCTCGGCGACGAGACGTGGGGTGCGGTGCTCGACACCTGGGCCGGGGC
>JAJAYV010000257.1 GCA_026786045.1 Frankiaceae bacterium
GGGCGGTGCCCCCGCGCGTACGGGCCCGGGCGGGCCAGACCTCAGGGAGCGGGCGGGGCCTCGAGGACGGTGTCGGTGGCCTGGGCGAGCACGACCACGCCGTCGGGGGCGACCTCGACAGCGGTCATGGTCAGGCCGTACGGCAGGTCCTGGACGGGGACGCGCAGGTCGAACCGCCCCTCGAGCGCGCCCGTCAGCAGCGAGTCGGCCAGGTCGTTGCCCACCTCGAAGGACTCGGCGGTCACGAGCAGGTCGCCGTCGACCACGTCCAGGCGCGAGACGGCGACGGCCGAGAGCTCCTGGCCGAAGACCTCGACGGTGCCGGTCACGCGCAGCCGCCCGGCGTCGGGCGTGAAGGTCAGTCGGCGGTCGCCGGACTGCTGCTCGAGCTGGTCGTAGCCGACCAGCGCGCGGGCCGTCACCTGCTCGACCGGCACCCTCGTCACCGAGCCGGAGATCGCCTCGCCGAGCGGCACCTGCGCGCCGAGCAGCACGGCGTCGAGCCGGTCGAGGACGATCGCCCCCGCCGGCACCCGGGTGGAGCTGACCTCGACCCGGTCGTACCGGCCGCGGACGGCCTCGGTGAGGAAGGGGAAGCCGCCCAGGTCCACGTCGGGCTCGGCGGTCAGGCCGGCGGCGAGCTGGACCTCCGAGGCGACGGTCCGCTGCGCGACGGCGGCCAGTCCCCGGTCGGCCAGCAGCAGCAGGCCGGCCAGGACGACGAGAGCGACCAGCAGCTTCCTCATGCGAGGACGAGGCGACCGGCCAGCAGCGCGACCGGACCGAGCACGGCGTACGGCAGCAGCAGGGCGGTCGGGCGCAGGGCCGCCACGCGGCGGGCGTCGCGCCAGCCGGAGCGCAGCTCGGCGGCACCGAGATCGGCGGCGAGGTCGGCGGTCGCGACCGTCGAGGCGACAACCAGGCCGAGCAGCGCGGCCGAGCGCAGCGGGAGCTCGCCCTCGCCGAGGTCGGCGTTCGCCACGAGGACCGATGAGGCAACACCCACGCCCAGGCCGAGCAGCAGCCCCGGCCAGCCGCGGGTGGAGCCGATGGCGAGCATCGGGCGCGGGGCGAGGCGGTCGCCGATCCGGCCGGCCAGCAGGACCGTTCCGGCGGCGGTGAGGCTGACGAGCAGCACCTCCTCGCCGCCGTCGACCTGCCGCAGGGCGAGCAGGCAGGCGGCCGCTACGGAGACCACGATGACGACAAGGGTGTCGGCCAGCGACTCGGTGACCCGGCTGCGCCCGCGGCGCAGCAGCTGGTGGAGCAGCGAGGCGACCAGGCCCAGGGCAGCCACACCGGCCAGGCCGCTCACTCGACCGTGGTCGGCGAGCACGACGGCGTCGGCGACCAGGAAGGTGCCGGTCGCGACGAGGCACGCCCCGCCGGCGGCTGGGGCGTCGAGCAGCGCCAGTGCGCCGAGCACGAGGAAGACCTGCACACCGACGACGGCGACGGTGAGCGGCAGCAGCCCGAAGGTGGTCGCCGCGACGAGCCCGCCGGCGAGCAGCGCCGGCCACAGCCCCTGCACCAGTAGCGGCGGGCGGCGCGGCGGGCCGGTGGCCCGGACGACCTGCCGCGGCGGCTCCTCGGCGCGGGCCTGCTCGACCGGAGCCTGCGCGACGAACGGCCCGGTCGACCCCTGACCGACCGGCGACCCCGGACCGACCGATGGGACCTGCTCGTCGGAGACGTCTGCCGACCCGGTGTCCGACCCATCAGCCGCCTCGTCCGGAGCGGCCTCTACGACCGCACCGTCGGGCACCTCCGGGTCCTCCGCGCCCACCCAGTCGCGCGCCGTGGCGTCCTCGCCGGTCTCACCACGGAGGGCGCCGTCGACCTCGGGGACCTCCTCTTCGCTCACCGGGCGATCGTGCCAGAGGGCAGTATCGCCCGGGGTCAGCCGCCCGCGAACGGCGGCAGCACGTCGACCAGGCCACCCTCGGCGAGCCGCACCTCGGCGTGGTCGCGGGCGCCGACCGGATCGCCGTCGACGACGAACGAGCAGACCTCGAGCACCTTGGAGAAGCGGTCGTCGCGCACCGAACGGGCCAGCAGCAGCGCCTCGGCCAGCGTCGCGGCCGAGGTCTGCTCGGAGCTCGTGCCGGCGGCGGCGCGCGCACCGGCCCAGTAGCGGATGGTCGTCATGGAGGCTCCAGCAGTGCGGGGAGGTGGGCGCCGAGGCGGTCCACGAGGGCGGGGGACGCGCCGGTCTCGGCATGGGCGAAGCCCGGCTCGAGCCACAGCTCGAAGCCGAGCTCACGGGTGGCGGCGGGCTTGTCGGAGGAGCCCGAGAAGCCGTGCGCGAGCACGACGCAGGTCGCGCCCGCGCCGGGGACCAGACTCGCCGCGAGCACCTCGCCGTCGGCGGTGCGCAGGAGGTCGAGCACAGCGGTCACGACACCATCCTGCAACGGAGGGTCTACTCTTCGCGAAGGTCCACGAGGCAACGGCGCCTCTCCCACGAAGGCCTCGCGCTCGCGCGGGCCAGAGGAGGCAGCCCCCGATGGCCACCCTGCTGCTGCTCACCAACGCGATGACGCCCTCCTCCGAGGTGCTGCCGGCGCTGGCCCTGCTCGGCCACTCCGTGCGCGTCGCGCCGGCCGAGGTGTCGGCCTTGCTCACCGCCCCGCAGTCCGACGCCGTGCTGGTCGACGCGCGCCGTGACCTGGCCGGCGCGCGCTCGCTGTGCCGGCTGCTGCGCACGACCGGCGTGACGGCCCCGCTGTTCGTGGTCCTCACCGAGGGCGGCCTGGTCGCGCTGACCGCCGAGTGGGGGGTGGACGACGTGCTGCTCGACAGCGCCGGGCCGGCCGAGGTCGACGCCCGGCTGCGGCTGGCCACCGGCAAGAAGGCCGAGACCGCGCCGGACAGCGACCCCGGCGTGGTGCGGGCCGGCGAGCTGACGATCGACGAGGGCACCTACACCTGTCGGCTGCGCGGGCGGGCGCTGGACCTGACGTTCAAGGAGTTCGAGCTGCTGAAGTACCTCGCGCAGCACCCCGGCCGGGTGTTCACCCGCGCCCAGCTGCTGCAGGAGGTCTGGGGCTACGACTACTACGGGGGCACCCGCACCGTGGACGTGCACGTCCGGCGGCTGCGCGCCAAGCTCGGCACCGAGCACGAGCAGCTGATCGGGACGGTCCGGCACGTCGGCTACAAGTTCGTCACGCCGCCGATCAGCGCCCTCGCCGAGGACGAGCCGGCCCTGGTCTGACCCGACGGTCTGACCCGACGGTCTGACCCGACCGGTCAGTCCTGGTCGCCGTCCTCTACGGCGAAGACGCGGTGCAGGCCCGTCAGCGACAGCAACCGCAGCACCCGCGGGGAGCAGCCGCGCAGGGTCAGGACGCCGCCGGTCCGGGCCGCGCGCCGGTGCACGTCGAGCAGCATCGCCAGGGCGCTCGCGTCGACGAAGCCGCAGTCGCGCAGGTCGACCACCAGCTGCTCGGGCCGCACGCTCAGCGCGTCGTGCAGTGTCTCGCGCACCCGCGCCACCGACGCCAGATCGAGCTCGCCGACCACCTCGACGACGACGACCCGCGGGCCGACCGGATCGGGAGCGCGGTGGAGCGCGGTGGTCAAAGGGGCCATCGTCGTCATGTGCCTGCCGATCGTCTCGTCGCGGGCGGGACCCCGGCGACTCCGACGACGGTCGCTGCCGCAGGTGGCAGAAGCGGCGCCGTCCCATGACGGTCCGGTGAAGGTCCCCGGACGGCCGTCCGCACGTCATCGGACCGTCACCTCCTAGCGGCTGCTCCGTCGCACCCGGCAGCGAGGCTCTGCGCCGTGTTCACGCTCTCGCTCGACACCCCCGCCGTCGGGGCCGCCCGGCTCCGGCTGACCGGCCACCTCGACGACGCCGCCGCCCGCGACGTCCTGCATGCCGCCGCCGACGTCGTGCGCTGCGGCTGCTCCCGCCTGGTGGTCGACCTGAAGGGCCTCGACTCCTTCGACCACGACGCGGCCTACTGCGTCACCGGCTGCTGCCGGCTGAGCCGCTTCCTCACCGAGGGGGTGTCCGTGGTCGGCGGCTCCGCGGCCGGCGACGCGCTGGCCGAGACAGCCGGCGTCGTGCCGCACACCGCCGGTGCGCACCGCCCGGGCGCGCTTGCTGGCACAGTGGTGTCGTGCCCCGCCTGCTGATCGTCGAGGACGACGACCGGATCCGCCTGTCCCTGCGCCTTGCGCTCGAGGACGAGGGGTACGTCGTCCGCGACGTGTCGACCGCAGAGGAGGGGCTGGCCGAGCACAAGTCTGCGCCGGCCGACCTCGTGCTCGTCGACCTGATGCTCCCCGGCATGGACGGCTTCGACTGCATCCGCTCGCTGCGCCGGCTCGGCGACGTGCCGATCGTTGTCGTCAGCGCACGCGACGACACCCACGACGTGGTGGCCGCTCTCGAGGCCGGCGCCGACGACTACGTCGTCAAGCCGGTCGCCGTGAAGGAGTTGTCCGCGCGGCTGCGCGCCCTGCGCCGCCGGGCCAGCGGCAGCGGCGAGGACGCGCCGAAGGTGCTGCGATTCGGCGAGATCGAGCTGCGGCCCGAGGCCGGCGAGGTGCTGCTCGGCGACGAGCAGGTGCACCTGACCCGCACCGAGTTCCGCCTGCTGTGCGAGCTGGCCGACCAGAGCGGACGGGTGCTGTCCCGCCAGCAGCTGCTCGACCGGGTCTGGGGCTACGACGTCTACGGCGACGAGCGGCTGGTCGACGTCCACATGGGCCGGCTGCGCCGCAAGGTCGAGCGCGACCCCGCCAACCCCACTCACCTCGTGACCGTTCGCGGCCTGGGCTACAAGCTCGCGCCCTGAGACCGGTGGCACGGTGAGCCGCCTGGGCCTGCGCGCGCGCATCACCGCCGTCTTCGCGCTCGGCGCGCTGGCGCTGTCGGCCTCGCTGGCCTCCGCCACCTACCAGCTGACTCGCCAGTCGCTGCTCGAGGAGCGCGAGCGGGCGGCCGTACGCGCCGCGTACCTCGACGCGGCCTTCATCCGCACCGGGCTCGGCGGTGAGGACCCCGACATCAGCGCGGCACTGCAGAACCTCGACACCGGCGAGCTGCGCCGGCCGCTGGTGCGGCGCGACGGGCAGTTCTTCGCGCGCACCGCCGACGACGGGCTGACCAGCTCCATCCCGGACGCGCTGCAGCGGCTGGTCGACGGGGGGACCCCTGCGGTGCAGCGGGTCCCGCTGCGCGACAGCTCCGCCATCGTCGTCGGCGTCCCGCTGCCGGCGGTCGAGGCGTCCTACTACGAGGTCAGCCCACTGACCGAGCTCGAGCGCACCTTCGCCGTGCTCGCGACCGTGCTCGGCCTGGTCGCGCTGGTGACGACCGTCGCGGGCGCGTCGACCGGCTGGCTCATCAGCCGGCGGGTGCTGCGCCCGCTGGCGCAGGTCGCCGACGCGGCCGGCACCATCGCCTCGGGTGACTTCACCGCGCGGGTCGCCCGCGACAACGACCCCGACCTGGACAAGCTCGCCGTGTCGTTCAACCGGATGGTCGACGAGGTGTCGGCCCGGTCGGAGGCCGACCGCCGCTTCGCCGCCGACGTCAGCCACGAGCTGCGCTCGCCGCTGCAGACCCTGTCGGCGGCCACCAGCGTCCTGGACCGCCGCCGCAACGAGCTCGACGACCGCACGGCCGCGGCCGTGGACCTGCTCACCGACGAGGTCGCCCGCTTCGAGACGTTGGTGACCGACCTGCTCGAGCTGGCCAAGTCCGACCGCCCCGCCGAGCGCCGTCCGACCGACGTCGTCGCGCTGACCCGCGCGCTGCTCACCTCGCGCGGGCTGCCCCCCGAGGTGCTCGACCTGTCGGGCGGCTCGACCGCCCTCGACGTCGACCCCCGCCGCTTCGAGCAGGTGCTGGCCAACCTCGTCGACAACGCCGCCAAGCACGGCGGTGGGGCCGTGCGCGTCGGACTGGAGGTCGAGGACGACCGGCTGGTGCTCGAGGTCGACGACGAGGGCGCCGGCGTCCCCGCCGACGAGCGCGAGCTGGTCTTCGACCGCTTCGCCCGCGGCCGGGCCGCGAGCATGCGCGGCGGCAGCGACGGCACGGGCCTGGGCCTGGCACTGGTCGCGCAGCACGTCCTGGCGCACCGCGGGAGCGTCGCCGTCCTCGACCGCCCGGGCGGCGGGGCGCGCTTCCGTGTCGAGCTCCCCGGGGAATCTCCGTGAGGGCAGCGGTCGTCGTCCTGCTGGCCCTCGTCCTCACCGGCTGCGGCGTCCCGACCGACGCGGAGCCGCGGACGCTCGACGCCGCCGAGGCGCCCTTCCAGGTCTTCTCCTCCACCGCTCCCCCGGCGCCGTCGGGCGACGGCCGGGGGGCGCGCGGCATTGAGGGCGGCCCCCCCCCGGGGGGGCGGCCCCCCGCCCCCGGCGGCGGCCCCCGCGCGCGCGCGCGGCGGGCCCCCGCCGGAC
>JAJAYV010000258.1 GCA_026786045.1 Frankiaceae bacterium
GCCGGTGGCGAACGCGGTCACCCGGCCGGCGGTGGCCCGCGCGTCGACGAGCGAGGCGCGGGCGGTGTCCACCGCCTGCGTCGGGCGCTTCACCAGGTCGGTCACGGCGCCGACGACGAGCGCCGCCGAGCCGGGCTCCTTGCGCGGGCGCCAGTCGTCCTCGGGCACCTCGCGCGGCACGGCCGTGACGTCGAGGATCACGGTGCCGATGTCGACCGCCGAGACGCCGTCGACCATCGCGTGGTGGGTCTTGGTGATGATGCCGACCCGGCCGCCCTCGAGCCCTTCGACGAGGTAGATCTCCCACAGCGGGCGGTTGCGGTCGAGCTGGCGGCTCATCAGCCGCCCGACCAGCTCCTTGAGCTGGGCGTCGTTCCCCGGCTTGGGGAGCGCGCTGCGCCGCACGTGGTAGGTCACGTCGAAGTCCGCGTCGTCCACCCACACCGGGTTCGCGAGCCGGCCCGGGATGAAGCGCACCTTCTGCCGGTAGCGCGGGACGAGAGCGATCCGCTGGCTGATCAGCTCGACCAGCCGGTCGTAGTCGAAGCCCTCGTCCGGCGGCTCGAGCACGACGACGCCGCCGACGTGCATCGCGGTCGTGGGCGTCTCCATGTAGAGGAAGGAGACGTCGAGCGGGCTGAGCCTCTCGGCCATGCGGGGACCCCTTCGATAGTCGGGCCCATGGTCACACAGTCCCGTCCGCGGGCGGGTCAGGCGCGGAGGGCGCCGCTGAGCACCCCGACGTCGTCGACGACCAGCGTGTCGTACGCCCTGTCGCTCACCCGCCGACCCTAGGCGGCTGACCGCCCCGGGGTGGCGCGGGGCACACTGCAGGTCTCACCTCGAACGGAAGGTCTTCACGTGGACTTCGAGCACTCCGCCAAGGCCCAGGACTACCTGGGACGCCTGCAGGACTTCATGGACACCAAGGTGTTCCCCGCTGAGCGGGAGTACGAGGAGTACCGGCGCAAGATGGGGCCGGAGGACCACACGCTCCCGCCCGTGGTCGAGGAGCTGAAGGAGGAGGCCCGCTCGCGCGGGCTGTGGAACCTGTTCCTCCCCGACGTCTCCGGCCTCACCAACGTCGAATACGCCGCCCTCGCCGAGGTGACCGGCTGGTCCTCGCACATCGCCCCCGAGGCGATCAACTGCGACGCTCCGAACACCGGCAACATGGAGGTGCTGCACATGTTCGGCACCGCCGAGCAGAAGTCGCAGTGGCTCCAGCCGCTCATGGAGGGCCAGATCCGGTCGGCCTTCGCCATGACCGAGCCCGACGTCGCCTCCTCCGACGCCACGAACATCGCGACCCGCATCGAGAAGGACGGCGACGACTACGTCATCAACGGCCGCAAGTGGTGGATCTCCGGGGCGGCCGACCCGCGCTGCAAGATCATGATCGTGATGGGCAAGACCGACCCGGACGAGTCGCCGCACCGCCAGCAGTCGATGATCCTCGTCCCGATGGACACCGCCGGCGTGGAGAACGTCCGGCCGCTGCCGGTGTTCGGCTACCAGGACCAGCACGGCCACAACGAGCTGCGCTTCACCGACGTGCGCGTGCCGGCCTCGAACCTCGTCGCCGGCGAGGGCGACGGCTTCATGATCGCCCAGGCCCGCCTGGGCCCCGGCCGCATCCACCACTGCATGCGCTCGATCGGGGCGGCCGAGCGCGCGCTCAAGCTGATGTGCGAGCGGGCCACCTCCCGCGTCGCCTTCGGCCAGGAGATCGCCCGCCAGGGGGTCGTGCGCGAGGCCATCGCCGAGTCGCGCATGGAGATCGAGATGGCCCGGCTGCTCACCCTCAAGACGGCATGGATGATCGACAAGTACGGCGCCAAGGGCGCCCGCTCGGAGATTGCCGCGATCAAGGTCATCGCCCCGCGCGTGGCCCTGAACGTCATCGACCGGGCGATCCAGGTGCACGGCGGCGGCGGCGTCTCTGACGACTTCCCGCTGGCCCGCATGTGGGCCGGGATGCGCACCCTGCGCATCGCCGACGGCCCCGACGCGGTGCACCTGCGCACCGTCGCCCGCCAGGAGCTCGGCAAGTACAGCTCCTAGCCCTCCGCGGGGTCGGTCAGCGTCGGGCGAGCAGGCGCTTGCGGCCGCGGGAGCGGCCCTGGCGCGAGATGCCGGCCAACGAGGCGGCGTGGGCGGCCAGGGCGACGCGGGCGGGCGACTGCGGGGCGGCCTCGGCGAGGGTCCGCCCGCCGGCCAGCGCCCGGTCGAGGCCGTCGACGTCGGCGGGGACGACCAGCACGTCCTGCGCGCCCGCGTAGCGGGACAGCGCCGCGCGGACCTCCTTCTCGGCGTCGCCCGGGATCGCGCTGGAGCGCAGCTTGTTGACGACGACGACCGGCTGCACGCCGGGCACCGCCTCGCGCAGCTCGGCCAGGCCGCGGACCAGCCGCTGCAGCCCGACCGGGTCGGCCGCGCCGACGGCGTAGACGGTGTCGGCGGACTCGAGGACGGTCAGGGTCGCGCCGTTGCGGCGGGGCGCGGCGGTGTCGTAGGCGAGCTCCTCGTCCTGCTCGAGGGCGAAGCCGCAGTCGACCACCGTGGTGGCCGCCAGCGACCGGCACAGCTCGAGCACGACCTCGAGCGCGGCCGGCCGCAGCTCGGGCCAGCGGTCGGCCCGGGCGATGCCGGACAGCACCCGCAGGGTCGGTGTGACCGTCCGGGCCAGGCCGGCCAGGGAGGGCAGGTCGAGCGCCCCGTTGTTGGCCAGCCGGCAGGCGGCGGCCAGGCCCGGGGACTCGTCGAGCAGGCCGAGCACCTGGGCGACGACGCCGCCGTAGACGTCGGCGTCCACCAGCATCGTGGTGCGGCCGAGCACGGCGAGCGCGGCGCGCAGGCGGACCGCGACGGTCGTCCGGCCGGGGGCACCGGTCGGGCCCCACAC
>JAJAYV010000259.1 GCA_026786045.1 Frankiaceae bacterium
GCGCTCACGCAGGTCATGACCGAGCAGCTGCGCGAGTTCGAGGGCACCTGGACGACCCTGGCCGTCGGACAGCGGCGAGTGCTGACCCGCATCGCCGAGGGCACGGCCGGTCTGTACTCCGGGGACGCGCCGGGTGGGCGCAGCGGCTCGAACCGCACCGCAGTCCGGGCCCTGGCCGACCGAGGGGAAGTCGTCCCCGAGCCGGCGGCCCGTAGCGGCTACCGCGTCGTCGACCCGCTGCTCGCGCTCTGGCTGCGCTCCGGCCGACCGCAGACCTGGCCGGCCGAGTAGCCCGGCCCGGATGTCGATGTCCGCCACACCGTCCACGGTCGAGACGTAAGAGCTGGTGCTGGACGTCGCTGACGAGCACGTCCGGCCGCCTCCCTAGGCTGCCGGACATGGATGCTGCCAGGACGACGTTCCTCTTCGGCGCGGCGCCCCCGGACTGCGACCTGGATGATCCGGACGAGCGGTCCGCGCTGCTTCGCCGCCACCACGGCGACGACTCCGCCCTGCAGTCGGCCGTCCGAGATGCCGTGGCCACTCAGATCCTCCAGGATCAGCCGCCACAGACCTGGCAGGCCGCCCAGCGGCTGCTCGACCAGGGCCTGGACGGGCACGACGTGATGGGCGAGCTCGTCCTGACCTTCACGCCGTACGTCCTCGACGCGCTGAGTGGCGAGCACGCCTTCGACACAGACCGCTATGCCGAGTCTCTCTCGCGCCTGCCCCTGCCCGGGGTGCACGCCGTGCGCGAGGCGCTACTGACGGCGGCCTCGGGCCGGGGCCGGGCGAGCACGGAGGAGCTGATCGCGGACGCCGCCGGCGCGCTCGGGGTCGTCGCCGACGACAGCGGGGTGCAGGCGCTGCTCGAACGGCTGCTCGACGACCTCCTGGACGAGGCGTCGCAGGTGCAGATGCTGGCGGGAGACCTGATCGTCGACGTCCGGGGGCTGCTGGAGGGAGCCGTGCTCACGACCGTGCTGGACGCCCCCACCAAAGACCTGCTGCACGACGCCTGGGTCGACCTGGCGGCGTTCGACCAGCTCGACGCCGAGGCGACAGCCCCGCCGGTCAGCTATGAGCAGCCGGGGGCGGTCGCCGTCCGGCTGGTCGACGGCACACCGGACGTCACCGCGCTGGCCACCGAGCCTGCCGTGGACCCGGCTCTGGTCTCGTTGCTCCGTCGCTGCTACGACCGGGCGGTGGAGGAGCCGTGGCTGCCCGTCGTTGTCGAGGAGCTGGTGCTCGCCGCACTGGCCGAGCAGCCCGACTGCTTCGCCACAGCGCAGGCACCGCTGACTCGTCTCGTGGTCGCGGCGGGCCTGGAGCTGCGTGGCGGTGAGGTCGCGCACGAGGCGTCGGTGTGGCGCAGCGCCGAGGACTTCCAGGCCGTCGCACGACTGCGTGCCCAGCTCGATGAAGAGGACTTCGACGCCGTGCTGCACGTGTCCGGTCTGGTGGGAGTCGATCTCGACCGGGCCGGGGCGCGTGCAGCGCTGGATCTGCTCGCGGACCCGGTGGTGCTGGAGACCGCCGTAGACCTGCTGCTGGGGCGCACCGACGACCTCGAGCGGCTCGCCACGACGGCCGAGCTCGCGACGCGGTTGGCCTCGGCGGCATCCCGGCCGGTGCAGCACGCCGTCGCCGGTTGGCTGCTCGCCGTCGTCGCCGAGCGGGAGGGCCGTCCGCAGGACGCTGAGCGGCTGCTGCGGGACGCCGTCCACGCCGATCCGGGGTGGACGCCCGCGGTGGACCGTCTCGCGTGGTGCCTGTCCGACCGCGGCGACGCGACCCGGGCGCTCGCCCTGTGGGAGGGGCTCGGCAGGACGGCCGAGGACTCCGACGACATCCGCGAGCTCCACTCGCTGCCAGCGACACCCGCCGCGGAGCTCGGTCGCAACGACCGCTGCTGGTGCGGTTCCGGTCGCAAGTTCAAGCAGTGCCACCTCGGCCGACCCGAGCCGCTCCCCCTGCCCGACCGGGTCGGCTGGCTGTGCCGCAAGGCGACCGCCTACCTGGAGCGCCGCGGCGGCGCCTGCCAGGACGACGTCGTCGACGCCGTGATGGCGCGGGCCGTCGACGGCGACGACGACAGCGTGCTCGCGGCCCTGCAGGACCCGCTCGTCCTGGACACGGTGCTGCACGAGGGCGGCTGGTTCGACCGCTTCCTCGCCGACCGCGGGGAGCTGCTGCCCGCCGACGAGCTGCTGCTCGGACAGGCCTGGACGCTGGTCGACCGGACCGTGTACGAGGTGGAGCAGACCCGCCCCGGCGAGGGCGTCACCGTCCGCGACCTCGCTACTGGTGAGCGGCTCGAGGTCCGCGAACGCACGTTCAGCCGGACCGCCAAGGTGGGGATGAGGATCTGTGCGCGGGCGGTCCCCGACGGCCTGACGCACCAGTTCATCGGCGGCCTGTTCGTGGCTGAGCCCGGCCGGGAGGAGCCGCTGCTCGACCTGCTCGCGACAGGGAACGGCGAGGCGCTGCTGGAGTTTGTCGCAGCGCGCCACCGCCCGCCCGTGCTCATCGGGCCGGACGGCGAGCAGATCGAGCTGGGGGCCGCGCCGGTCGGCCCGGCACCCCCGCCCGTCGTCCCGGATCCGGAGATCGCCCGGCAGGTGATGGAGCACCTCGAGCTGCGCTGGTGCACCGAACCGGTGCCCGCGCTGGCCGGCCTCACCCC
>JAJAYV010000260.1 GCA_026786045.1 Frankiaceae bacterium
GCCCGCTGCGCAGGCGGTGCCGGTCCGGCCCAGCAGCAGGTCGACCGCAGCATCCAGGCGGCGCTGATCGGCCAGGCGGTCGTCGAACAACCCGACCGGCTCGGCCGCCGCCCGGATCCGCTGCAGCACGCTCTGCGCCAACGGCGCGGCGATCCCCAGCAGCAAGATGTCGACCAGACCGTCGTCACGGCGGCGGTACTCCACCCGCCGCTCCTCCTCGGCCGTCTTGCGGCGCTGCTCAGCATCGGCCGGGTCGGACTGCGCGATCCAGCGCTGCAGCACCTCCTTGAGCCGCGCCGGCGGCAACGCCGCCCCGTCCGGCCGGCGCAGCCGCTCCAACAGCCGCCGCCACAGCTGCAGGCGGCGCTCCAGATCGCTGACCTGCCGGAGCTGGGTCACCACGACCGAGGACTGCTCCACCGTCAACACGCCGGTGCTGAGCGCGTTCAGCGCCCCGGGCAGGGTGGTGAGCAGCATTGCCTCGTCCAACAGGCGGTCGGCCCGCCACTCCGAGCAGCGCAGCAACCTGGCCGCCTCCGGCGTCGCCGACAGCACCAGGCCCTCCGCGGCATACAGCTCGTGCAGCGCCAGCAACCGACAGAGCTTGCGGACGTGCGCCGCACCCTCCTCCGCCACGACCTGCTCCAACTCCTCCTCAGCAGCGCGCAGCCGCTCGAGGGACGCCACCCCCGAGAGCACCTGCTGACCCACTGCCATGACACGACAGTAGAACCACCCTCCGACAGAACCGGAGGACGAAAGAGACTGTGGAGAAGTCTCTTTGCGGCTCTCCCACCGGCAGCGTCGTTGCTGCACGGACGCGGGCGTCGTGGAAGGGATGCGCGAGGATGCCGCCGGCGGGAGTTGGACCGGTCCGTCGTTGAGGAGTGGCCACCACCGCCTCCCGTTCGGACGTGGCGACCACGCACGCACGATGACCGGCGGCGACCGCCAGGGAGGTCCCCGCTCGACCTCCTCGCCAACCGCGGCCCGCGCCCCTACCGTCCGACTTCCACGAGCGAGCGGAGCAGCCGATGACGGACGCAGACACCTACCCGATCCTGCGCCAGGTGGTCCTGGACACCACGGACGCGCGCGGCCTGGCCGAGTTCTACCGGCAGCTGCTCGGGCTCCAGTACCGGCCGGGGGACGAGCCGCCGCCGGAGGGCGCACCCGACCCGAACGGCCGGGACTGGCTGGCGCTCAGGAAGAACGGCGAGTCCGCACTCGCCTTCCAGCAGGTCGCGCAGCTGCCGGCGGCGACCTGGCCGGAGGGCCCGAACCCGCAGCAGCTGCACCTCGACCTGACCGTCCCGGACACCGACGAGCTCGAGGTGCAGCACGAGCGCGCCCTGGCGCTCGGCGCGACGCTGCTGCTCGACCGGTCCGAAGACGACGACGAGCCGCTCTACGTCTACGCCGACCCGTCGGGCCACCCGTTCTGCATCTTCGTGTGCTGACTCAGCCGTCGGCGACGTGCGCGGTCATCGCCGCGTAGTCCTCGCCGGCGTGCGCGCCCAGCGCGGCGCGTGCCGCGTCGAGGCACGGCAGGTCCCCGCCCGCAGCGGTGACCACGAGGTCGAGGTCCTTGGCCATCAGGTCGAGCGAGAACGTCGTGGCGCGGAAGTCGTCGGCGTCGAGCATCGGCCGCTGCTGGCCGAGGAACCAGCCGTACGCCGTCATGCCGAGTACGTCGAGCAGCGCCGCCCGGTCGAGCCCCAGCAAGCGCCCGAGCCGCAGCAACTCCCCGACGCCCGCGGCCATCACGCCGAGGCCCTGGTTGACGCACAGCTTGAGCGCGCTGCCGGCGACCACCTCTCCGACCCGGCGGACTTTCTCCGGCGCGCCCCAGAGGTGCAGCAGGGGCAGGGCGTCGTCGTAGTCGGCCTGCGCTCCGCCGACGAGCACCCCGAGGGTGCCCTCGGCGGCCGGTCCCGTGGAGCCGGCGACCGGCGCGTCGACGTAGCGCAGGCCGCTGTTGGCCACCAGCGCGGCGAACTCCTCGGCGGCCTCTGGACCGATGGTGGTGCCGTCGATGACCAGGGTGCCGGCATCGGCAGCGCCGACCACCTGCGGCAGCACGTCGCGGACGCTCTCGGGGCCGAAGAGCATCAGCGCGATGCGCTCGGCCCCGCGCGCCGCCTCGGCCGGGGTCTCGGCCTCGCGGGCGCCCCGGGCGACGAGCTCGGAGGCTCGACCGGGGGTGCGGTCCCAGACGACGAGGTCATGGCCGGCGGACAGGACGTGGCCGGCCATGAGGACGCCCATGCGCCCGAGGCCGAGGAAGGCGACTCGCAAGAGCTGAACCTATGCGGAGGCCTTCAGGTCGAGCAGGCCGAACATCGCGCCGTGCGGGTCCTGGACGACGCAGAACCGCCCGCCGGGGAAGTCCATCATCGGCGCAACCACGGTGCCCCCCAGCTGCTCGGCCCGCGCCCCCTGCGCTGCCGGGTCCGCAGCCGTGAAGTACGGCATCCAGTAGCCCGGCACCTCGGCGGGGACGTTCGGCGGCACGTCCATGCAGCCGGCGACCGACGAGCCCTCCTGCGTGAACTCCGTGTAGTCGGACGTCGACTCCGTGCCCCAGCCGAAGACGGAGCCGTAGAACTCGTCGGACCTGGGCTGGTCGCGCGTGCCCAGCTCGATCCAGGTGAGCGTGCCCTCGGAGTCGATCAGCTCGGCGCCGACGTGCTGCCCGGGCTGCCACACGCCGAAGAACGCGCCGGCTGCCTCGGCGTAGACGGCCATGGTGCCGAGGGCACCCACGTCCATCGGCGGGGCGATCACGGTGCCGCCCGCCTTCTCCACCAGCTCGGTGGTCTTCTGGGCGTCCGCCGTGCAGACGTAGCAGCTCCAGGCCGGGGGCTGCTCCGGTGACATCAGCGGCATCAGACCGGCCACCCTGTGCCCGTCGAGCTCGAAGTTGGTGTAGCCGCCGAAGTCGTCCATGCCGGGCGGCGCCGTCCAGCCGAAGAGCCCGCCGTAGAAGGCGCGGCTGGCGTCGACGTCGTGGCTGCCCAGGTCGACCCAGATCGGCTCGCCGGGGGCGTAAGAGGTCTTGACGGTCATGGTGGTCTCCGCTCGCTCGGGTGGGTGCGTTCGCGGGTACGACGAAGCCGGACGCCAGACCTCATCGGTCCCCCTCGTGACGCTCCCGCCGGGGTGCGGCAGAATGGCGTTCGGTTTCAAGGAGGATCCTTCGTGCTCACCCCCCAGTTCGCGTCCGTCGCCGACGTCACCGAGCGGCTGTCGGCCGCCGGCTACCTGACCGACGACGCCATCGCGACCACCGTCTTCCTCGCCGACCGGCTCGGCAAGCCCCTGCTCGTGGAGGGCCCCGCCGGCGTCGGCAAGACCGAGCTCGCCAAGGCCATCGCCGAGGCGACAGGCTCCGAGCTCATCCGCCTGCAGTGCTACGAGGGCCTCGACGAGGCCCGCGCGCTGTACGAGTGGAACTACAAGAAGCAGCTGCTGCGCATCCAGGCGTCCAAGGACGACGACTCCTGGGACGACATCCACGATGACGTCTTCGCCGAGGAGTTCCTGCTGTCGCGCCCGCTGCTCACGGCGATCCGCCGCGAGGACCCGACCGTGCTGCTCATCGACGAGACCGACAAGGCCGACGTCGAGGTCGAGGGACTGCTGCTCGAGGTGCTGTCGGACTTCCAGATCACCATCCCCGAGCTGGGCACCATCTCGGCCGTCCGCCGCCCGATCGTGCTGCTGACCTCCAACGCGACGCGCGAGCTGTCCGAGGCCCTCAAGCGGCGTTGCCTCTACCTACACCTGGACTACCCGAGTGCCGAGCGCGAGAAGGCCATCGTGCTGTCCCGTGTGCCCGAGATCGCCGAGCAGCTAGCTGATTCGCTCGTGCAGACGGTGCGCGCGCTGCGCTCCATGGAGCTGAAGAAGTCGCCGTCGATCTCGGAGTCGATCGACTGGGCGCGCACCCTGCTGGCGCTCGGCCTCGACACGCTCGACGAGGCCGCCGTCCGGGACACCCTCGGGGTGGTGCTCAAGCACGCCAGCGACCACGCCCGCGCGACGACCCAGCTCAAGCTCAACTAGCCGATGGTCAGCGGCGGCCTCATCGATCGCGAGATCGGCTTCTTTCACGCGCTGCGCGACGCCGGTCTCAACATCTCCCTGGCCGAGGTCCTCGACGCGACGCGCGCCCTCGGCGTGGTCGACCTGCTCGAGCGCGAGCACCTGCGCGCTGCGTACGCCGCGACCGTCCTCAAGCGCCCGGCCCACCGGCAGGCCTTCGACACCCTCTTCGACCTGTGGTTCCCGCCGGTCACCGGCGAGCCGTCGCGCAACGAGCTGGAGCAGGGCGAGCCCGGCGACGGCGAGGAGGGCGAGGGTGACGGCCCGGCCGACACCGCGGCGCTGCGCGAGCGGCTCAAGGAGCTGCTGCTCGACGGCGACGAGGAGGCGATGCGCCGCTTCGCCCGCATGACGGTGAGCGAGCTCGGCCGAGCCGACACCCAGCCGGGCCGGCAGTCCTGGTTCTCCTACCGGGTGCTGCGCGGGCTGTCGCCCGAGACGCTCATGGCGTCGCTGCTCGAGACGCTGCTCGCCGGCCAGCAGCGCGGCGGCATGGCCGAGAAGGTGGCCCGACAGACGATCTCGGAGCGCATCAAGCAGTTCCAGGAGATGGTCGAGTCCGAAGTGCGCCGCCGGCTGGCCGAGGACCGCGGCGCCGAGCAGCTGTCCAAGACCGCCGTACAGCCGCTCGCGGAGCAGGTCGACTTCCTGCGCGCCAGCCGCAACGACATGGCCGAGCTGCGGCGGCAGGTCTTCCCGCTCGCCCGCCGGCTGGCCACCCGCCTGACCGCCAAGCGACGCCTGGGCCGCACCGGCAAGCTGGACTTCCGCCGGACCGTGCGCGCGTCGCTGGCCACCGGCGGCGTCCCGATCGTCACGCACCACCGGCCGCACAAGCCGCACAAGCCCGAGCTCACCGTCATCTGCGACGTGTCCGGGTCGGTGGCCGGCTTCGCCCACTTCACGCTGATGCTGGCGTACGCCCTGTCCGAGCAGTTCACCAAGGTGCGGGCGTTCGCCTTCATCGACACCGTCGACGAGGTGTCGCGCTTCTTCACACCCGGCGGCGATGTCGCTGACGCGCTCGCGCGCATGTCGGCCGAGGCCAACCTGGTCTGGTTCGACGGGCACAGCGACTACGGCCACAGCCTCGAGAAGTTCGCCGCCGACTACCCCGACGCGGTCGGCCCGCGCACCTCGCTGCTGATCCTGGGCGACGCCCGCAACAACTACCGCGCCACCGGGCTGCAGACGCTGCGCGGGCTGGTGCAGAAGTCGCGGCACGCGTACTGGCTCAACCCGGAGCCGGCGGCGTACTGGGGGAGCGGTGACAGCGCCACGGCGCAGTACGCCGACGTCATCGAGATGGTGGAGTGCCGCAACGCCGTGCAGCTCGAGGCGTTCGTGCAGCGGCTGCTCCCGACCTGAGCACTACTCTCGCCCGCGTGGGCAGGCGCATCGGGGTCATGGGCGGGACGTTCGACCCCGTGCACCACGGCCACCTGTCCGCTGCCAGTGAGGTCGCGACGCGCTTCGCCCTCGACGAGGTCGTCTTCGTGCCGACGGGCAGCCCGTGGCAGAAGTTGCATCGCGACGTCAGCCCGGCCGAGGACCGCTATCTCATGACCGTCATCGCGACGGCGAGCAACCCGCGCTTCAGCGTCAGCCGCACCGACATCGACCGCCCCGGCCCGACGTACACGATCGACACGCTGCGCGAGCTGCGCGCGGACCGACCCGAAGCCGAGCTGTTCTTCATCACCGGCAGCGACGCCCTGGCCCAGATCCTCGGCTGGCACGCGGCCGACGAGCTCTTCACACTGGCCCACTTCGTCGGCGTGAGCCGCCCGGGCTACGAGCCCGTCGACCTCGCGTCGTTCCCCGACGGTGCGGTCACGCTGCTCGAGGTCCCGGCGCTGGCCATCAGCTCGAGCGACTGCCGCGCGCGTGTCGCCTCCGGCAACCCCGTCTGGTACCTCGTGCCCGACGGGGTCGTGCAGTACATCGACAAGCGCTCGCTCTACGCCGGCGCGACCCTGTGACCGACACAGACCACGCCGCCATCGGGCGGCGGCTGGAGCTGCGCCGCCAGCGGCGCAAGCATCGGGTGCAGCTCGTCGCCGTCCTCGTCACGCTGCTCGCAATCGCTGCAGCCGCTTTCGCCGTCTGGCTGGCCGCCGACACCCCGGAGGTGCCGACGGGCGCCGAGCAGCCGGAGGCGCGTACGCAGTCCACGCTGTTGCTGCAGGTGCAGCCGCCGGACCGGACCGCCGCCGCGAGCGTGCTGCTGGCCCACGATCCCGACGAGGGCACCGGTGCCGGGGTGCTCGTCCCGCCGCAGGTGCTCGTGAACGTGCCCGGTACCGGCTCGCTGCCCTTCGGCCGGGCGCTGTCGACCGTCGACGCGCAGGGCTCGCGCGACGCACTGTCGGACCTCATGGGCGTCACCGTCGACGACGGCTGGGTGCTGCCGACCGAGTCGCTCAGCGCGCTCGTGGACGCGCTCGGAGGGATCCCGGTCGAGGTGGACGTGCCGGTCGTCCGCGAGCAGACCGTCATCCTGAACGTCGGGGAACAGCGCGTCGACGGCACACGCGCGCTCGACCTCATGCGCTACCTCGGGCCGGAGGAGCAGGAGCAGTCGCGGCTGGCCCGCGTGCAGGAGGTCGTCGACGGCGTCGTGGGCTCCCTGCCGCAGGACCCGGCCGAGCTGGCGGCGCTGCTGGGCACCCTCGGCGAGGGGTCGGTCTCCACCCTGGAGCCGCCCGCCCTGGCCGACTTCCTGCTCGGGCTCGCCGCCGCCGATGCCGACGGCCAGCTGCAGTACGACACGCTGCCGGTCATCCCGATCGACCCGGGCGGCGGCGTCACGGCGTTCCGCATCGACGCGCCGCGCCTGACGCCGGTCGTCGAGCGGCTGCTCGCCGACTCCGTCCCGCCGGGTGCGCGCGAGGGCGGCAACCGGGTCCTGGTCCTCAACGGCGTCGGCACCCCGGGGCTGGGGGAGGCCGTGCGGGCCAAGCTGGCGCCCGCCGGCTTCGTGTTCGTCGGCTCCCGCAACGCCCCCCAGTTCGGCTACGCCACGACTCAGGTGCTCGTGCCGGAGGCCACCCAGGAGGGCAAGGCGCTCGGCGAGCGGGTGGCCGCGGCGCTCGGGGTGCCGGCCACCAGCGTCGGCGCGCAGGACTTCGGCACGGTGGCCGACGTCGTCGTGCTCGTCGGGGCCGACTTCGTGCCCTGACGGGCACGTACCCTGGGGCGTCCCGAGACGTCCGACGAGAGAAGAGCCCGTGCCCGCCTCCGAGCGCGCCGTCGAGCTGGGGCTGGCCGCCGCACAGGCCGCCGCCGACAAGCTCGCCAGCGACATCCTGCTGCTCGACGTCAGCGAGCAGCTGGTCATCACCGACGTCTTCCTGCTGGCCTCCGCCCCGAACGACCGCCAGGTCAAGGCCGTCGTGGACGAGGTGGAGGACCGCCTGCGCGAGCTCGGCGCCAAGCCCGTCCGCCGCGAGGGGACGCAGGAGGCGCGCTGGGTGCTGCTGGACTTCATCGACATCGTCGTGCACGTCCAGCACGAGGAGGAGCGGGTCTTCTACGCCCTCGAGCGGCTCTGGAAGGACTGCCCGGTGATCCCGTTCATCGACCGGGACGTCGAGCGCGCGGCCGGCCGGAAGCCGTCCTGAGCCGTCGGATCGTCCTGCTGCGCCACGGTCGTACGGCCAGCAATGCCGAGGGTCGGATCCAAGGACACCTCGACACGCCCCTGGACGACCTCGGCCACCGGCAGGCCGCCGCCGCCGCGCCGTGGCTGGCTGCGCTTGAGCCGACCGTGCTGCTCACGAGCGACCTGTCCCGGGCCGCCGACACCGCCGCCCCGCTCGGCCGTGCGCTGGGCCTCGCGCCCGTCGTCGACGCGCGGCTGCGCGAGCTGCACCTGGGCGCGTGGCAGGGGCTGACCGGGCAGGAGGCGCGCGAGCGCTTCCCCGACGAGCACGCCGCCTGGCGGGCCGGCGACGACGTGCCGCGCGGCGGCGGCGAGACCTACCTGCAGGC
>JAJAYV010000261.1 GCA_026786045.1 Frankiaceae bacterium
CGCGAAGGCCTCGCGCACGCCGCCCCCGCCCCCGGTCGACCCCGACGCGCCCCCCGTCACGACCGTCTGGCGCGGCAGCCAGCTGCCCACGCCACGCACCGGCATGGTCGGCGTCCCGTTGGCCGAGGGCGTGAGCAGCGTCTTCCTCGGGGCCCTCGCCTACGTGCCGATCGCGCTCTTCACGCAGTACGCGCCGTGGAACTACCTCGTCGCGCTGCTCGCCGTGGTCGTCCTGTCGTACGCCCTGTGGTCCCGGCGCGTGGTCGTCGGACCGGACTTCGTCGCGGTGCGCAAGTTCGGGCCGTACCGCGTCGCGGCGGCCGAGGGCATCGTCGCGGGCGGGATGCGGCCGAGCACCCGCGGCGGCGTGCTCGTGCTGCGCACCGGCGACGGCCGCACGATGCGGCTGCGCCGGGTGGAGTTCACCTCCCCCGCGGTGAACGCCGAGCTGCGCCGGATCCTGCTCTCGAGCGGACGGCCGTACGACTCCCGGGTGATGGAGATGCTCGACCTGCCGTGGCGCGAGGACTTCGGGCACCACCGCTACCTGCTGGACGCCGTCCAGTAGCGGTGGCTACAGGCCGGCGTGGACGAGCTCGACCACCCGCAGGAGCGCATCCGGGTCGGTCTCGGGCAACACGCCGTGGCCGAGGTTGAAGATGTGCCCCTCGGCAGCCTTGCCCTGCTCGAGGACCTCACGGACCTTGCGAGCGAGGACCTCCTCGGGCGCGAAGACCAGGGTCGGGTCGAGATTGCCCTGCACCGCCTTGCCGGGGCCGATCCGGTGCACGGCCTCCGACAGCGGGACGCGCCAGTCCACGCCGACCACGTCAGCGCCCGCCTGACCCATGTCGTGGAGCAGCTCGCCGGTGCCGACGCCGAAGTGGATCCGCGGGACGTCGGCAACGGCCGCGAGGACCCGCGCGCTGTGCGGCTGGACGTACGCCCGGTAGTCCGCGGCGGGCAGCGCGCCGACCCAGGAGTCGAACAGCTGCACCGCACTGACACCGGCGTCGATCTGCGCGCGCAGGAAGCCCAGCGTGATGGTGGCGAGCCGGTCGAGCAGCGCCGACCACAGCACGGGCTGGCCGTACATCAGCGCCTTGGTGGCGGCGTGGTTCTTGCTCGGGCCGCCCTCCACGAGATAGCTGGCGAGGGTGAACGGCGCGCCGGCGAAACCGATGAGCGGTGTCGCGCCGAGCTCGCCGACAAGGGCCTGCACGGACTCGCTGATGTACGGGACGTGCTCGGGGGTGAGCGCCGGCAGCCGGTCGAGGTCGGCCTCGGTGCGGAACGGCTGGGCCACGACCGGACCGACCCCGGGGACGATGTCGAGGTCGACGCCGACGGCCTTGAGCGGCACGACGATGTCGGAGAAGAAGATCGCCGCGTCGACGCCGTAGCGGCGGACCGGCTGCAGGGTGATCTCGGTGACCAGGTCCGGCGTCTCGCAGGCCTGGAGCATCTGGGTGCCCTCGCGCAGAGCGCGGTACTCCGGCAGGGCCCGGCCGGCCTGGCGCATGAACCAGACGGGGGTGTGCGGGACGGGCTCGCGGTGGCAGGCCTTGACGAAGGCGGACTCGCGGGTGGCGGTACGGGTAGCAGCACCCGGGTTCTCGGTCATCGATCTCCATGCTCCCACGCGGGCGGCGGCGCGCCTCTCAGGAACTGTCGGACCTGCGTGCGACCGTCCACGGCATGGAGCTGCGCTGGTGTGCCAATTGCCGAGACGACCGTGCCTTCGAGGTCCCGCCGTGCGAGGACGGCCACGGCGTGGACTGCTTGGACCTGGCCTGCGTGGACTGCGGCTGGGCTGTCGTGACCGGCTTCCACGAGGACGTCGTGCTGGTGGAGACCGTCGCGGCCTGAGCCGCCCTCACCCCCCGGCCAGCAAGACGACGCCCAGCAGGGCGAGCACGACCCCGGGCAGCTGCGGGCCGACGAGGCGCTCGTCGTGCAGCCGGCGCGCGAGCAGCACCGTGACGACCGGGTAGAGCGAGGCGAGGACCGCTGTCACGGCCAGCAGGTCGCTCTGCGCGGCCAGCGCGAAGGCCGCGTTCGCCCCGACGTCGAACGCGCCGATGGTCATCAGCAGCGGCACGTCGGTCCGCCGCACCTGCAGCTCCAGGCCGTGCCGCGGCGCCCGGACGAGCAGCAGTCCGGTCAGCAGCAGCACGGTCGTCAGGCGCATGGTCAGCAGTGTCATGATCACCGAGCCGGTCGTGCCGCTGGCGCTCCCTTCAGCGATGAGGACGAAGACGGCGCCGAAGCCGACCGCCGCGACGCCCGCCAGCAGCAGGGGCACGGCGCCGGCCCGGCCGGACAGCTCCGGACCGCTGGCCAGCATCACGCCGACCACCGCGACGACGATGCCCAGCAGCTGCACCACCGACGGCGACTCGCCCCCCACCAGCCCGGCGCCCACCGGGACGACGACCCCGAGGGCCGCCACCGGCGCGACGACGCCCATGGTCCCGATCGCCAGGGCCCGGTAGAAGGTCGCGAGGGCGACCATCCCGACGGCGCCGGCGACCACCCCCGGCAGCAGGTATCCGCGCGGCTCGTCGAGCGCCCCGGTCAGCACCGCCAGTGGAAGCACGCCGAGCAGCGCCATGAGCGCCGCGCCGCCGACGACGGTCGTGGGGGGCAGCCGCCGGCTGGCCGTGCCGCCGAGGAAGTCCGACGTGCCCCACAGCAGGCTGGCCAGCAGGGCGAGGGCAGCGGGCACGAGCGGCAGGCTACGAGGCCGCCACCCGGCGCGGCGCGGCGCGCGGGTGAGCGCCCCGTCGGGACGTACCGTCCGCTCGTGACCGAGCCGTCGGAGCTGCCCGAGCAGTTCCGTGCCGCCCTTGACGGCCTGCGCGCCGCACTGACCGCGCACGGCCGCCCCGGCCTGGAGCTCGAGGAGGTCGCGGCCCCCAAGCGGCTGGCGCCGTACGCCGTGGCCGTCGCGGCCGAGGTCGGTCGCGGCGACGAGCAGGTCGCCAGCGGCCGGTTCGTCGTGCTGCACGACCCGGCCGGACAGGACGGCTGGCGCGGCGACACCCGCGTCGTGGCGTTCGTGTCGGCCGACGTCGAGGCCGAGATGGCCGCCGACCCGGCGCTGGCGCAGGTCGGCTGGTCCTGGCTGACCGACTCGCTGCAGGACCGCGACGCCGCCCACACCGCCGCCGGCGGGACGGTCACGCGCACCGTGTCCTGCCGCTTCGGGCAGATCGAGGCCGCCGACGAGGTGAGCGAGGTCGAGGTGCGCGCCTCGTGGACCCCGCTGCCCGACGGCGACGGGACGATGGACCTCGGCGTGCACCTGCTTGCGTGGTGCGACCTGCTGTGCGCGACGGCCGGCCTGCCGCCGCCCGGCGTGCTGGCCCTGCGCCGCTAGCGCTAGCTGCTCAGGCCCGGGCCCGCTGGCGTGGGAGAGCCGTGCCGAGCCCGCCGGGGCGGTAGTCGGCCGGGGCGACCTGCGAGGAGCGCGGCAGGCGCAGCCGCAGCGTGGTGCCCGCGCCGGCGCCGCTCTCGACCACGAC
>JAJAYV010000262.1 GCA_026786045.1 Frankiaceae bacterium
ATAGGTGATGCTCCTACTGTCAAACGGCGGGCTGGACCGGTAGCGCCCGGAAGACTTCTCGGGCGATGTAGCGCTTGAGGCAGCGGATCGCCTCGGGCTTGCTCTTCCCTCGCTGATGCGTCTGGCGAGGTAGGTCTTGCTGCGTGGATCGCTCGCCAGGCGGACGATGGTGATGCGCCAGAGGGCCGAGTTGGCTTGTCGGTCGCCCCCGCGATTGAGGCGGTGCCGGGTGGTCTTACCGCTGCTGGCCGGGGAGGGCCAGCTCCTCGACCTGCAGCGTGGTCCGCACGAGACCGGGCGGCCAGTTGCGGGGCACCAGGTCGTACTCGTAGACGAGGGCGAGGTCGATGCGAAGGTCGGCGACCAGCGGCAGCAGCTCGTCCGGCTCCCCCTCGTCCAGGACGATCCGGACGTCGGGGGCCCGCAGGGCCAGCCTGGCCAGGACCAAGGGCACCAGGTGCAGGCTGGCCGTGGGGAAGCTGCCGACGCGAAGATGGCCGAGGCGACCACCGGCCAGCCGACCGACGTCGTCCTGCAGGGCGTCCAGCAGCGCGAGCACCTCGCCGGAGCGTTGCGCGAGCAGCTCGGCCGCCTGTGTCGGTCGGGCGGAGCGAGCGGCGCGCTCGAACAGGACGAGCTGCGTCTCCCGTTCCAGCGCAGACACCTGCTGCGAGACGGCCGAGGGGGCGTAAGCCCAGCTGCTGGCAGCCGCCGCGAAGGACCCGGTGCGCAGGACTGCCGCCAGAGTGCGCAGGTGCAGCGGGTTGAGCACGGCTCGACCTCTCTGGGCGAAGGAGTCCCGCGCCTCCCCAGGACGACAGCTACCCGACATCGTAAGCAGTTCTTAGGTCTCCGTCCATGAGACGTAAGCGTTGACGATCCCTCGCGTCGGTGCTCTACTCCGCGGCGCAGGTCACAGCGGCCGGGGCGGAGCTTTTCACCCCTGACACAGGAGCGAGCAACGCCATGAGCTTCCGGAAGAACGCACTGAACTGCTTCGCGATCGTGAGCCTCGGCAGCCTGGCGCTGGCGGGGTGCGCGCAGAACACCGAGGACGGAGGCGCGCCGACGGCCGATGCGGTGACGGTCGACGAGAGCGACGAGCTCGCCGCGCTCGTCCCGGAGGAGATCCGTTCCACCGGCGAGCTGAGGATCGGCACCAGCCCCAACTACCCGCCCAACGAGTACATCGACAGCTCCGGTGAGATCACCGGCTGGTCGGTCGACCTGACCGACGCCGTGGCCGCGAAGCTCGGCCTCGAGGCGAAGTACGTCCAGTCCGGGTTCACCCAGATCCTGTCCGGCCTGGGCACCGGCGCGTACGACATGGGCGACTCCTCGTTCACCGACACCGCGGAGCGCGAGAAGACGGTCGACTTCGCGACCTACTTCCAGGCGGGGACCCAGTGGGCCAGCCGGGCCGGTGAGGACGTCGACCCGGACGACGCGTGCGGGCTTCGTGTCGCCGGCCAGCCCAACACGATCCAGCTGACCGAGGACCTCCCCGCGCGCAGCGCCGCCTGTGTCGCGGAAGGCAAGCCGCCGATCGAGATCCAGGGCTACGCGGACCAGGCAGCAGCCACCTCCGCCGTCATCCTGGGTAAGGCGGACGCCACGCTGGGCGACTCGCCCGTGGTCGCCTACGGGGTGCTGAAGAGCGACGGTGAGCTGCAGGTGGCCGGCGAGGTCTACGACGCCGCACCGTACGGCTGGCCGGTCCCGAAGGACTCCGAGCTGGCGTCGGCTCTTCAGGCCGCGCTGCAGTCGCTCATCGACGACGGGAGCTACCTGGAGATCCTCGAGCAGTGGGGTGTTGAGGGTGGGGCGATCTCGGAGTCGAAGATCAACGCAGCGACCAGCTAACGATGAGTCAAGGTGACAAGGACGTCTTGACCGAACCGGGCGACGAGCGGATCTCCGCCGTCCCCTTGCCCCGTCCAGGCCGCTGGGTGGCGGCCGCGGTCATCCTCGTGCTGCTGGCCCTGTTCCTCTACGGCGCTGCCACCAACTCGGCCTACCAATGGACGACGTACTGGCAGTACCTGTTCGACCAGCGCATCGCTCAGGCAGCCCTCGTCACCATCGAGCTGACGGTCATCGCCATGACCATCGCGCTGGTGGTCGGCGTGGCCAGCGCGGTGATGCGCCTGTCGGACAACCCGGTCCTGAGCGGTGTCGCCTGGCTGTACATCTGGATCTTCCGCGGAACACCGGTCTACGTGCAGCTCGTGTTCTGGGGCCTGCTCACGAGCATCTATCAGGAAGTGGACCTGGGAATCCCGTTCATGGTCCAGTTCACGAGCCTGAGCACGGAGTCCTGGCTGACCCCGTTCGCCGCGGCAGTCATCGGGCTGGGGCTGAACCAGGGCGCCTACACCGCTGAGATCATCCGGGCAGGGGTGTCGTCCGTGGACGACGGGCAGCGAGAAGCCTCGGTGGCGCTCGGAATGTCCTGGTCGCAGACGACGGGGCGGATCGTCTTCCCGCAGGCGATGCGCGTCATCATCCCGCCCTTCGGCAACGAGTTCATCGGCATGCTGAAGACCACCTCGCTCGTGATCGCCGTCCCGTTCACGGGCGATCTCTACACGCAGTCGCAGCAGATCGCCGCCGTGCTCTACCGCCCGATCCCCCTCCTGCTCGTCGCCTCGACCTGGTATCTCGCCATCACGACTGTCCTGATGGTCGGCCAGCACTACCTCGAGAAGCGCTTCTCGCGAGGCGTGGCGGGGGGCGCCGCCAGGGTCAAGGACTCGGTCACCCCGACGGACGCACCCGCTGAGCTCCCGCTCAGGGACGGGAGATGACGATGTCCAGTCAGCACACCGTCGAGCAGACGCGCCCCGACCAGGTGCGACAGCCCATGGTCCGGGCGCAGAACGTACGGAAGTCCTTCGGCAGCGTCGAGGTCCTCAAGGGCATCTCCCTGGAGGTCCAGCCGAGCGAGGTCATGTGTCTGGTGGGGCCATCCGGCTCCGGCAAGTCGACGTTCCTGCGGTGCATCAACCACCTCGAAGCCGTCAATGGCGGACGGCTGTACGTCGACGGGACGCTGGTCGGCTATGAGGAACGCGGAGGCAGGCTGCACGAGCTGCACCCTCGTCATGCCGCCGCACAGCGCCGGGACATCGGCATGGTGTTCCAGCGGTTCAACCTCTTCCCGCACATGACGGCGCTGGGCAACATCGTGGAGGCGCCCATCCGGGTCCGCAAAGAGTCCAAGCGCTCGGCCGTCGCCAACGGGCGCGAGCTGCTGGAGCGGGTCGGCCTGGCTGCCCACGAGCTCTCCTATCCCGCGCAGCTGTCCGGCGGTCAGCAGCAGCGCGTGGCGATCGCCCGTGCGCTGGCGATGCGCCCCAAGCTCATGCTCTTCGACGAGCCGACCTCGGCGCTGGACCCTGAGCTGGTGGGCGAAGTGCTGGACGTCATGCGGTCGCTGGCCGAAACCGGCATGACCATGATCGTGGTGACGCACGAGATGGGATTCGCCCGGGAGGTAGGAGACCACCTGGTCTTCATCGACGACGGCGTCGTGGTCGAGGCCGGCGACCCGCGGTCCGTGCTTGCCGACCCCCAACATGAGCGCACCAAGTCCTTCCTGTCCAAGGTCCTGTGATCGTGCACCGACTTCGAAGGTCCTCGTGAGCCAAGCTCCGTCCGCTGCCGCTCCGACGGTGGCGTGGGACGCCGATCCCGCCCTACCGGTCTGGGACGGTCTCCCGGTACTGGACGGCACGGTGTCGGCCGACGCCTGCGTGGTGGGCCTCGGCGGGAGCGGGCTGGCCGCCGTGGAGGAGCTGGTCGACCGAGGACTCAGCGTCATCGGCATCGACGCCGGCCGCGTCGCCGCGGGAGCGGCTGGCCGCAACGGGGGCATCCTGTCGGCCGGCGGGGCGCTGCTCCGCGCCGGTGCTGCACCGCTGTCGCCAGATCTTCGTCACGACCTGTACCGAGCCTGCCTGGCCGAGCTCGATCGGCTGGCGGAGCAGCTCGGCCGCGAGGTTATCAAGCCGGTCGGCACCCTGCGGCTGGCCGGTCTGCCGGGCGAGCCCGCGGACGACACCGAAGCGGCCGACCGGACCTGCGAGCTGGCGGACGTCGAAGCCGAGGCGGCTGTACTGCGCAGCTGGGGCGTGGCGATCGAGGCCTACGACGACGAGCTCGGGTGCGGCTTCTACAACCCGGACACAGCAGGGACGAACCCGGTGCACCGGGCCTACGGCCTGGCCTTGCGGCTCGCAACACGGGCTCGGTTGTTCGAGCACACCGCAGCCACAGCCGTGCACGCGGGCGGGGTGGAGACGCAGCGCGGCCGAATCCGGGCGCGCACCGTCATCGTCGCCGTCGACGGCAAGCTCCCCCAGCTCGTCCCGCAGCTCGCTTCGGTGGCGCGGACGGTGCGGCTCCAGATGCTGGCGACCGCCCCGATCGCGCCGCGGCGGCTGCCGTGCCCGACGAGCTTCCGCAACGGCTACGAGTGGGCCCAGCAGGACGAGGCGGGACGCTTGTTCGTCGGTGGAGGTCGCGACAGGTTCCTCGAGCAGGAATTCACGACCGACGACGAGCCGACCGCGCCGGTGCAGGCGTGGATCGCCACCGTCGCCGCGCGGCTGGCCGCGCAGCCCGTGACGGTCACGCACCGCTGGGCCGCCTCGGTCAGCTACACCGAGGACCTTCGGGCACCGGTCGTGCTCCTCGAGGAGGGTGTCGCAGCCTGCGGTGGCTACAGCGGCTCGGGGAACCTCGTCGGCCCAGTCGCGGCACGGGCAGCTGTCGCGCTCGCCGTCGACGGCACCACACCGCCGGCCTACTTCAGAAGCTCGCTCTGATCACCCAAGCCCGCCGGAGCCGCCGGGGCGCGCCTGCACGAGGGATGCGGCTCCGTGGCTAGACCGATGAAGTCGGACCTGGACGCCGGTCGGATGCAGCTCCTGCGCGAGGTGTCGCTGCGCGGGACGATCGCCGCCACGGCCCGCTCGCTCGGCCTCACGCCCTCGGCGGTCTCCCAGCAGCTGGTCGTGCTCGAGCGCGAAGCGGGCACCGCACTGCTCGACCGATCACCGCGCGGTGTCGTCCTCACCGGCGCCGGCGAGCTGCTCGCGGCGCACGCCGCCGAGCTCGCTGACGTGCTCACCGCGGCCCGCGCCGACCTGGACAGCATCGCCGGATCGGCGACCGGCCAGGTCTCCGTGGCATGCGTAGCCAGTGCGGCCGCGACGTTCGTGTCCGAGGCGGCGACGTTCCTGCGCGAGTCCCGCTCCGGCATCGAGCTGTCGGTACTGGCAACGGAACCGGCCATCGGGTTGAACCGACTGCTGGCCGGTGACGTGGACCTGGCTGTCGTCGACGAGTACGACTACGTGCCGATCGCCCTCCCCGACTACGTGATCGCGCAGGAGCTGTTCACCGAGCCGCTCGTGGTCGTCAGCCGTCCCGGCACGCTCGTCGCCGGGACCGGCCGGCTGGGCGATCTGCACGATGCGCGGTGGGTGATGCCTCCGCTGGCCGCTGCGTGCGGCATCGCTGTGCGTGCAGCCTGCCGTGCCGCCGGCTTCGAACCTAAGGTCGTCTGGGAGACCGACGACCTACTGCTGCTCAGGTCCAGCGTCGAGCAAGGGCACGGTGTCGCTGTCCTGCCCCGCTTGTCTGTCGCTGCGGACGCTGCACTGGACGTCGAGCCACTCCGGCACCCGGTGCTGGAACGCCGGATCCTGGTCGCGGCCCGCGCCAGCGTCCGCTCACGTCCTGTCGTCGCTTCGGCGCTTGACGCGATCACCACGGCAGCGCTCCGACATGCCGCCCAGCCGTCTGCTGACCTGCGACGTGCCCGCTCGTCGCTCGCCGATTCCACCCTGGAGGATGCATGACCCTGACCATCGGCCTGCCTTCGATCGAGGCCTTGCGAGCGCAGGCAGGCGCCGCACTCGACCGGTGCGGCGTCGACCCGCGTCGGCTGTCGGGCGAGCAGTGCTCGCGGTCGCCCATCACGGGCGCCGTGCTCCTCCCACTCTCCTGGTCGACGCCGTCGGACGTCGACGACGCCGTCAGCCGCGCGCAGCAGGCGTTCCTGGAGTGGCGGGACACGCCCGCGCCGGCGCGAGGGGCCCTGGTCCGTCGGCTGGGTGAACTGCTCGGCGAGCACAAGCAGGACATCGCCACGCTGATCAGCCTCGAGGTCGGGAAAATCACCTCCGAGGCGCTCGGCGAGGTGCAAGAAATGATCGACATCTGTGACTTCGCCGTCGGCCTCTCGCGCCAGCTATACGGGCGCACCATGCCCTCCGAGCGCTCCGGCCACCGCCTGATGGAGACCTGGCACCCATTGGGTGTCGTCGGCGTCATCTCCGCGTTCAACTTCCCGGCGGCGGTCTGGTCCTGGAACACAGCCCTGGCGCTGGTCTGCGGCGACCCGGTGGTGTGGAAGCCGTCCGAGGCCGCGCCGCTCACGGCGCTGGCGTGCGACGCCGTCCTGCAGCGTGCTATCACCGAGAGCGGAGCTCCGGCTCACCTGAACCAGGTCGTGATCGGTGGCGCCGACGTCGGGCAGCGCCTCGTCGAGCATCCCGGGGTGGCCCTGTTGAGCGCGACGGGTTCGACCCGGATGGGGCGGGAGGTCGGACCCCGTGTCGCTGCCAGGTTCGGCCGGTGCCTGCTGGAGCTGGGGGGCAACAATGCCGCCGTCGTCTCGGCGACGGCAGATCTCGACCTGGCCACCCGCGGGATCGTCTTCTCTGCCGCCGGGACAGCAGGACAGCGCTGCACCACCATGCGGCGGGCCCTGGTCCACCGCGACGTGACGGAGAGCTTGTCTGCGCGGCTCGTCGCCGCCTACGAGCGCCTGCCCATCGGGGACCCGACCGCAGCAGGCACGCTCGTCGGGCCACTGATCGACGGCAACGCCTACGCCGCTATGACCCGCGCCCTCGAACTCGCCCAGATGCAGGGCGGGACACTACTGGCGGGCGGCCGACGCCGGCTGGCCGAGGAAGCGCCCGACGCCTACTACGTGGAGCCGGCCCTGGTGCTCATGCCGGAGCAGTCCGACATCGTGCGCCAGGAAACGTTCGCGCCCATCCTCTACCTCGTGCCATGCGACGACCTCGACTCCGCGCTCGAGCTCAACAACGCGGTGCCGCAGGGCTTGTCCTCGTCAATCTTCACGAGCGACCAGGCGGAGGCGGAACGGTTCCTGAGCGCGAGCGGTTCGGACTGCGGCATCGTCAACGTCAATATCGGTACCTCGGGTGCCGAGATCGGTGGTGCCTTCGGCGGCGAGAAGGAGACGGGCGGCGGCCGTGAGTCGGGCTCGGACGCGTGGCGTGCCTACATGCGCCAGGCCACCAACACGATCAACTACTCCGGCGAGCTCCCGCTGGCGCAGGGAGTCGACTTCGCGATCTGACCGGCCCCAACGTCCGCTCGACTGGACCTGCTGCGCAATGCGTCGAACGGATGCTGGACACGGTGTTGCAAGAGGCGCCGAGCACCTGGGGCGTGCTATCGGCCGGGGGCGTGTGAGAAGTCGTCGACGCCTTGGACGAACTGTTGTCAGGCCTTGCATCCTTACCCGACGCAACAACGTGGTGTCCACGCAAGCGGGTCTTCGCTACGGGGCATCGGGAGCGACGCAGGACGTCAAGACCCGGTCTGGTCGGTGCTGGTCTGGTCGCTGTCACCAGCATTCGCCCGGTGTGTTCGGGCCTGCGTGTAGAGCCATCCAGGGCCGCGCGCACAAACAGCAGCAGTCCGAGGAGGTCGATGATCGGCTGGTTCGACGGCGCGTACTGCGGGCGCGTCGCGTCCAGGACCGACGCCAACGCCGAGCCCAGCGAGCTGAGTGTCTCGTGCAGTCCGTGCCAGCGGACATGACGGTGAAGGTCACCTGCTCCGCACCCGTGCACAGGCGCAGAACGTCCCCGATGTCGATCTGGATCCACATCGACGGCACGCAGCCGTCCGGTGAAAACGACCGGATGCTCGCTGCGGACCCCACCCGGCTAGACGGCCGAGGGGGGCCGGAGGTCCGGCGCTTCGTGACCGGCGTCGTCAGTTGCGAGGTGACCGGTGTCATCACCACGTCGGACCAGCGCAGGATGTTCTTCAACCTGCAGCACCCCGGTGAGGGCGGCGGCTGCACCTGGCCGCGCATGGACGGCCTCACCGTCCGGCGCTCGTCGACCGTGGTCAACGACCACGGCAGTGTGATCGGGACCTGACCCTCCGATCGACGGCGCGGTGGCGACCTGCTGCCGGGCCGTCGGCCTGTCCGGGACGGCCGCCGTTCCCCCGCCTGTCACCCGTCCGTGTCAGCATATGACCGTACGCACGGCACGCACCGCACGTACCCCCACCCGCACCGCCGGTCACAGGAGAGCTCCATGCCCCGCACACCTCGCCGCGCGCTGACCGCGCTCACGGCAGCGGCAGCGCTCAGCGCGCTCGCCCTCGCTGCGCCGGTCACCCCCGCCGGTGCCGCTCCCGAGAAGTCCGCCAAGGCCGGCGGCCCCAAGCCGGTGGAGGTCCAGCTGCTGGCCCTCAACGACTTCCACGGCAACCTCGAGCCGCCGAGCGGCTCCGGGGGCCGGGTCCAGACCGGCGTCGCGCCGGACGGCACGGCGATCAACGTCAACGCCGGCGGCGTGGAGTTCCTCGCCACCGAGCTGGCGCTGCTCGCCGAGCAGCAGAAGGCCAAGAACACCATCACGGTCGCCGCGGGCGACCTGATCGGCGCCTCCCCGCTGTTGTCGGCGGCGTTCCACGACGAGCCGGCCATCGAGGCGCTGGGCCTGGCCGGGCTCGACTACGCGAGCGTCGGCAACCACGAGTTCGACGAGGGCGCCGACGAGCTGCTGCGCATCCAGAACGGCGGCTGCCACCCGGTCGACGGCTGCGCCGACGGCACGCCGTACGAGGGGGCCGACTTCCAGTACCTCTCGGCGAATGCCTTCCTCACCGCCACCGGCGAGCCGCTGCTCGCGCCGTACGCCATCCACAAGGTGGCGGGCGTCAAGATCGGCTTTATCGGCATGACGCTGGAGGGCACCGCCGACATTGTCAGCCAGGAGGGCGTCGCCGGGCTCGATTTCGCCGATGAGGTCGAAACCGCCAATCGCTACGCCGCCGAGCTGCAGAGCCAGGGCGTCGAGACGATCGTCGTGCTGCTGCACGAGGGCGGCAACCAGACCGGCCCGAACGCCTACGACATCAACGGCTGCAGCGGCCTGAGTGGCCCCATCGTGCCGATCGCCGCGGGCATGAGCGGGGCCATCGACGTCGTGGTCACCGGCCACACGCACCAGGCCTACAACTGCGACCTGTCCGGCAAGCTCGTCACCAGCGCCAGTTCGTTCGGCCGGCTCGCCACCGACATCGACCTGACGATCGACCGGCGCACCGGTGACGTGCTGACGGCTTCGGCCGAGAACGTCATCGTCACCCGTGACCTCGCCAAGGCGCCCGCGCAGACGGAGCTCATCGCCCGCTACCGCGAGGCCCTGGGCCCGATCGCCGGCCAGGTGGTCGGCACGACCGCTGAGGCGCTGAGCCGCAGCCAGGAGCGGCTCTTCCGGACCGGCGTGGCGAGCAACGGCGCACCGATCTTCGCGCTGGGCGAGTCCGCCCTGGGCAACGTCATCGCCGACGCGCAGCTCGCGGCGACCGACGACGAGACCGGGGCCGTCGCTGCCTTCATGAACCCCGGCGGCGTGCGCGCCGACCTCGACGCGGGTCAGGTGACCTACGAGGAGGCCTTCACGGTCCAGCCGTTCGCCAACAACCTGGTCACCCTCGACCTGACCGGCAGGCAGCTGCAGTGCCTGCTCGAGCAGCAGTTCACGGTGGGTCGGACCCTGTACCCCTCCGCCACCGTGTCGTACGTCGTCGACCCGGCCGGCACGACCGGGCCCGCGGCCGACCCCTGCGCCGGCAGCCGGGTCGTGGACAGCAGCGTGACGATCGGCGGCGCGCCCGTCCTCGCCGGCAGCACGTACCGCATCACGGTGAACAACTTCCTCGCCGGCGGTGGTGACGGGTTCTCCGTCCTGAGGGGCGGCACGAACGCCGTCACCGGGTCGATCGACCTCGACGCGTTCACCGACTACCTCAAGGCCAGCTCGCCGGTCACCGCCCCGGCGCTGGACCGCATCCGCCTCACCACGGAGCCCACTCCGTAGCTCGGCTTCAGCACTGCGACCGGGGCGGCCCGCCCGGGCCGCCGCTGTCGTGCTCCCTGGCGGTGGTGAGCCTCACCCGCCCAAAATCTGACCGGACCCAGCAGCCTGGCCAAGGCTGCTGGAACACCGCGCAACGACCTGGCCGGGGTCTTCCTCACCGGCATCTGCAAGACCGGCGGGCCGATCGGCAAGGCGCTCGGGGCGGACCCGAACTCGCAGACGGCGGTGGGCCGCTGGTCCTGGGTGATGTCGCTGCAGCCGAAGGGGCTCAGCTCGGGAGTGGGCGCGGCCGGGGCGATCGGCTTGCTCAGCACTGCCGCGGTCCACCGGTGGACGCCGCGACGGCCAGGTGGCGGCGGCACCGACGCTCCGCCCTGACTGTGCCGCTCCCCTTGAGTGGCCCTCGGACCTGATCGGTCGACGTCCCGTGGTCGATGCAGGGAACCGGTTCTGCGCCGCCCGCGGCATCGTCGTCAAACTGAGCCGTTGCGACCTCACACTGCTCATCCCGGCACGCGCAGTCGTAGCTGTGGGGGCGCTCGGGGCCCCCTTGGGGGACCGGGCCGGGCCGCGGGGTGTGCGCCGAGGAGGTGGCATGGACGAAGCTTTCGGAGGTTCCGAGCGGGGTGGGCAGCGCTCCCGGCGCATCCCGACGGGTGTGCCGAACCTGCCGCCGACCGCGGCGGCGGTCGCTGTCACCCTGGTCGGGATGCTGGCGGTCTACCTGCTCGGTGGCCTCGTCGTGCAGGTGCGCGCGGAGCTGGACGTCGGACGCACCGGACTGGGCACGCTGGTCGCGACGTTCTTCGCCGGCGTGGCTGTCGGCTCGCTGCTCGGCGGGGGGTCGGCCGACCAGTTGGGCCCGGCCCGGGTCATGCGGGCCGCGGCCGTAGTCGGCGTGCTGGCCCTGCTCGGTGCCGCCACCGCGCCCCCCGGGCCCTGCTGTTCGGCGCCGCGCTGGCCGTGGGCGGCCTGGCCAGGGGAGCGGGACAGCCGGCGTCGAACGCGCTGATCGCCACGGCCGTGGCCCCCGGCCGTAGGGGCCTGGCCTACGGCGCGAAGCAGGCGGCGATCCCGGCCGGCGTGCTGCTGGGCGGCCTCGCCGTCCCGGTCTTTGGGGTGACGGTCGGCTGGCGGTGGGCGTACGTCGCGGCGGCGGTCGTCGCGGTCGTCGTCGCGGTGGTGCTGCCGTCGACGGCGAACGCGGCGCCTGCGCACCCGGCAGGCAGCCGCGGTGCGGGCGGCCTGCTGGCCGCTGCGGGCAGCGCGCTGGGCGTGCTGCCCCGGCTGGTCCTCGGCGCCGTCGGGACGGCCGCTGGCTGCTAGTCGTCGCCGTGATGATGCTCCGGAGCCCCGGCGAGCGGGCTGCTCGCCCTCGGCGCACCCGCCGTCCTGCTGCCCGCGGTCGTCCTGGCCTACGGGGTCGGCTCGGCCTGGGCCGGCCTGCTGAACTACGCGGTGACGCGGCTTCACCCCGGTGCGCCAGGCCGGGCAACCGGCGTGACGCAGAGCGGCGTCGCGGTCGGCGGCGCCCTCGGGCCGCTCGGGTTCGGCGGGATGGCCGACGCGGTCTCGCTGACCGCTTCCTGGTCGGTGACCGGGCTGCTGGCGGCAGGGGCCGTGCTGGCGGGCCGGCGTCTGCTGTGCGCGACCGGCCGGCCCTGCTCGCGGCGCTGCAGGCACCGGCCCCGGCACGTCGACGCCCGAGATGCCCCACCGAGGCCGGACGGGGGATAGGTTCCCCGGCACCGCGACGCCCGAGGAGACCCGATGAGCCCAGCCGAGCAGGGGCCAATCCCGTCGGCCTCCACGCCGACCCGCTCTCCCGACGACACCGACCGGGCCGCCTCGGCGCCCGAGCAGGGCGGTCGCGGGGGAGGCGGTGGGCGCACCAGCACCTACCGCACGCTGGAGGAGCAGGGCAACCTCTCCCCCGCCGAGGAGCGGTTCGAGCGGGCGCGGCGCACCGTCGGGCTGTTCGTCGGGCCGGTGCTGGCCGTCGTCGTCTACCTGCTGGCCAGCACGCTGGAAGGGCCTCAGCGCACGCTGGCGGCGGTGCTCACGCTGGTGCTCGTCTACTGGATCAGCGAGGCCATCCCGATCCCGGTGACGGCCGTGCTCGGGCTCGCCCTGGCCATCGTGCTGGGGGTCGCGCCGGCCAATGACGTCTTCGGCGCCTTCGCCTCGTCGACGATCTTTTTGTTCATCGGCGGCTTCATCATCGCGGAGGCGATGATGACGCACGGCCTGGACCGCCGGTTCGCCTTCCGGATGCTCGCCCTGCCCGGCGTGGCGAGCTCGACGTACCGCACGATCATCGTGTTCGGCGTGATCGCGATGCTGCTGTCGGCCTTCATCAGCAACAC
>JAJAYV010000263.1 GCA_026786045.1 Frankiaceae bacterium
GGCCAGGGCGGCGCCGGTGGAGCCGACGGACACGACGGCGTCCGCCTCGCCGTCGCGCACCAGGCGCGCGGCGACACGGACGGTGGCGTCGCGCTTGGCCCGCACGGCGCGGGCCGGGTCCTCGTCCATCTCGACGACCTGGGTCGCGGCGACGAGCCGGCAGCGGCCGGTGGCGCCGCGCTCGGCGAGCAGCCGCTCGGCCAGCTCGACCGGGCCGACGAGGACGACCTCGACACCCGGCTGCTGGTCGAGCACGAGCAGGGCACCGTCGACGACCGACTCAGGGGCGTGGTCGCCGCCGAGCAGGTCGAGCGCGACGCGCGTCAAGGGTGCCTCGGGTCGGACGACCGTCAGACGGCGAGGACGGTGCGCTTGTCGTAGCGGCCGCACTCCGAGCAGACCGTGTGCGGCAGCGTCACGTGGCCGCGGTCGCAGGTGGTCAGCGTCGGGGCAGTGGTCTTCCACTGCGCGCGGCGCGAGCGGGTGTTGCTGCGCGACATCTTGCGCTTCGGGACGGCCATCTGCTCACTTCTCCTGGTTGTCGGTCGTGCTGGTGCTTCTGGACAGGTCCTGCAGCGCGGCCCACCGGGGGTCCGGAGCGTCGTGCGCGTGGTCCTCCGGCAGGTCGTCGAGCCGCTCACCGCACTCGGTGCACAGCCCGCCGCAGTCCGGCCGGCACAGCGGGGTCAGCGGTAGTGCGAGCACCACCGCGTCACGCAGCACGGGTTCGAGGTCGAGCAGGTCGCCCTCCATCCGGGCCAGGTCCTCGTCGTCCCCCCCGGACTCGCTCTCGGGGTAGGCGAACAGCTCCTGCAGGTCGACCGACAGCGTGTTGCTGACGGCCTCCAGGCAGCGGCCGCACTCCCCCGCGAGCGGGACGGTGGAGACACCGCTCACCAGCACGCCCTCCATGACCGACTCGAGCCTGAGGTCCAGGTCGATGTCGGCACCCGGCGGGACGCCGATGAGCTCGACCCCGATGCCCTCGGGCGCGGGAGCGGAGAACCGCACCTCTCGCATCGATCCCGGTCGGCGTCCCAGCTCGCGCGTGTCGAGGACCAGGGGCTGACGGGGATCGAGGCGGTGCTGCGACTTCCTGTTCTCGGGCACGGGGGACTCTCTGGGTCGAACGATGACCGTCGACGAGCCTAGCGGACGGCGTCACGGGGGTCGATCGGCCGCCGCGCGCGTCATTCCTCGCGCAGGTCGTCGTGCTCGGTCTGCCCCGACAGCCGGGCCCGGCCGCGCTCGACGGCGGCGAGGGTCTTGCCGAGCACGACCTCGAAGTTGGCCAGCTTGGCGTCGACGTAGTCCTCGACCTCGGCCCGCATGACCTCGGCCTCGGCGCGGGCCGCGCCCAGCACCCGCAAGGCCTCGGCGGGGGCCTGCCGGTGGGCGCAGGTCTGCTCGACCAGCCGGGCCCGCTCGGCCAGCGCCTCCTCCCGCAGCCGCTCGACCTCGGCCCGGCCCTGCTCAAGGACCTGCTCGCGGTCGTCGAGCAGGCTGTCGGCGGCGGCCAGCGCGCTCGGCAGCAGCGCCCGGACCTGCGCCAAGACCTCGAGGACCTCGCCGCGGTGCACGACCGCCGAGGACGACATCGGCAGCGTCCGGGCGTCCTCGACGAGCTGCACCAGCCGGTCGAGCACCCGCTCGACGTCGGCCAGCCCTGTGGAGGTCAGGGCGACGCCAGCCGCTCGGTCAAGGAGGCCAGCACCCGCTCCGGGACCAGGCCGGAGACGTCGCCGCCGTACGTCGCGACCTCCTTGACCAGGCTGGAGGACAGGAAGGAGTAGAGCGGGTTGGTCGTCATGAACATCGTCTCGACGCCGGCCAGGCCGTGGTTCATCTGGGCCATCTGCAGCTCGTAGTCGAAGTCGCTGATGGCGCGCAGGCCCTTGACGATGACCGGGATGTCGCGCTCGCGGCAGTAGTCGACGAGCAGGCCGTGGAAGCTGTCGACCTTGACGTTGCCGTAGACCTCGGTCACCTCGGCGAGCAGCGCCATGCGCTCCTCGACGGTGAACAGCGACGACTTCTTCTTGTTCACCAGGACCGCGACGGTGACCTCGTCGTAGATCTTGCTGGCCCGCTCGACGATGTCGAGGTGGCCCAGGGTCACCGGGTCGAAGGAACCGGGGCAGACGGCCCTTCTCATGCCTGGCTCACGTCCGGGGACGCTAGCAGCGCGTACCAGAGGGTCGCCTCGCCGTACCTGCGCTCGCGCACCGGCTCGTACGCAGACGGCCACGCCAGCTCGGGCCCGCGGGAACGCCGCTCGACCGCGACGACGGCGTCCGGGGCCAGCCACGGCACCAGCAGCTCGAGCACCGGGACGACGTCCAGCTCGTACGGCGGGTCGACGAGCGCGAGGTCGTACCGGGGCTCGGCGTCAACGGCGAGGAAGCGCTCGACCGGCTGCGCCACGACGAACGCGTCGCGCAAGCCGAGGTGCTCGACGTTCTTGCGCAGGACCGCGACGGCCTCCGGGTCGTCCTCGACGAGCGTGGTGCTGCGGGCGCCGCGGCTCACCGCCTCGAGCCCGAGCGCGCCGGAGCCGGCGTAGAGGTCGACGACCCGCGCGCCCCCGAGGTCGAGCAGGCTCTGAAGGCTGCTGAACAGCCCCTCGCGGGCGCGGTCGGAGGTCGGCCGGGTGGTGGTCCCGGCAGGCACCTGGAGGCGGCGGCCCCGGGCGTCGCCGGCGATGACACGGGTCATGGTCACAGTCTGCCGGTCGGGTGGGCCGCCAGCTGCCTCAGGCCTTGTCGAGGAAGTCGGCGCGCTCCTCGTCGAGGACGTCGCCGACGGCTTGCAGCAGCGCAGGGTGGCGGTCCAGCGCCGGGTCGTCGGCGACCAGGCGGACCGCCTCGGCGCGGGCCTCGAGGATGACGTCCTCGTGATCAGCCAGGCGCAGCATCCGCAGGGAGGAGCGCCCGCCGGACTGGCTCGCGCCGAGCACGTCGCCCTCGCGGCGCTGGGCCAGGTCGACCCGCGACAGCTCGAAGCCGTCGTTGGTCGCGGCGACGGCGTCGAGCCGCTCCCGCGACGGCGAGCCGGCCTCGGCCTCGGTGACGAGCAGGCAGAGCGCGGCGTGGGCGCCCCGGCCGACCCGGCCGCGCAGCTGGTGCAGCTGACTGACCCCGAAGCGGTCGGCGTCGAGCACGACCATCACCGTGGCGTTCGGGACGTCGACACCGACCTCGATGACGGTGGTCGCCACAAGAACGTCGGTCTCGCCGCGCGTGAAGGCGCGCATCACGGCGTCCTTCTCGTCCGGCGGCATCCGGCCGTGCAGCACCTCGACGCGCAGGCCGTTCAGCGGCCCGTGGACGAGCATGAGGTGCGCGTCGAGCACGGCGACCGCCGGGCGGCGACCGTCCGCGGCCGGCTCCTCGGACTCGTCCCCGCCGATGCGCGGGCAGACGACGAAGGCCTGCCGGCCCTCGGCGACGTGCTCCCGGACCCGGGTCCAGGCGGCGTCGAGCCAGGCCGGCTTCTCCCCCACCGGCACGACGGCGCTGCGGATCGGTGAGCGGCCCTTGGGCAGCTCGGTCAGCGTCGACACCTCGAGGTCGCCGTAGACGGTCATGGCGATGGTCCGCGGGATCGGCGTCGCGGTCATCACCAGCACATGCGGCGGCGTCGCCCCCTTGGCCCTCAGCGCGTCGCGCTGCTCCACGCCGAAGCGGTGCTGCTCGTCCACGACCACCAGGGCCAGGTCGTCGAAGCCGACGCCCTCGGACAGCAGCGCGTGGGTGCCGACGACGATGCCGGCCGCGCCGCTCGCGGCCTCGGCCAGCGTCGTACGACGGGCCGCAGCCCCCTGCGAGCCGGTCAGCAGCGCGACCCGGGTGGCGGCGTCGGCCGCCCCCAGCTCGCCGGCCGCAGCGAGCGGGCCGAGCATCGCGCGCAGCGAGCGGGCGTGCTGCTGCGCCAGCACCTCGGTCGGCGCGAGCAGCGCGGCCTGGCCACCGCTGTCGACCGCCTGGAGCATCGCCCGGAGCGCCACGATCGTCTTGCCCGAGCCGACCTCGCCCTGGAGGAGGCGGTACATCGGCGAGGTCCGCGCGAGCTCGCGAGCCAGCACCGCGCCCACCTCGAGCTGGCCGGCAGTGAGGGCGAAGGGCAGCGCGGCGTCGAAGGCCTCGAGCAGTCCGCCGGGGCGGCCGGACCGCGGGGTGCCGGCCAGCTGGGCGGTCTGGGCGCGCCGCTGGGCGAGCACGACCTGCAGCACGAACGCCTCGTCCCACGTCAGCCGCTTGCGGGCGGCGCCGACGTCCGGCCAGCCCGCCGGGGTGTGGACGCCGCGCAGCGCCCGCTCGAGCCCGACCAGGCCGTGCCGCGCGCGGACCTCCGGCGGCAACGGCTCCGCGCCGAGGTCGACCATCGCCAGGGCCAGCTTGACGCTCTTCGCGATCGTCATCGACGTGACCTTCGCAGCGGCCGGGTAGATCGGCACGAGCGCGCCGGCGAACTCCTCCTGGACCACGCCCGCGTCGTCGTCGACGAGCTGGTACTCCGGGTTGGCCAGCTGGGTCTGCCGGTTGAACACCTCGACCTTGCCGCTGAAGAACGCCGTGCGGCCGGACTTCAGCTGCTCCGCGGCCCACCGCCGGTTGAAGATCGCCAACTTCATCCGGCCGCCGCTGTTGTCCTTGATGACCACGTCGGTCTTGTGCAGCTTGGACCGGATCTGCTTGCCACCGCAGCTGACCACCTCGGCGAAGACGGTGGCGTGCTCCCCGACCACGAGCTCGCTGAACGGCGTGAGCGCACCCCGCTCGGTGTAGCGGCGCGGGTAGTGCCGCAGCAGGTCACCGACGGTGTGCAGCCCGAGGTGCTCGGCCATCGGCTTGGCCGTCTTGTCGCCGACGGCCGCCGACAGCCGGGCGCTCAGGGGCAGGCCGGCCACGCGCTACTCGACGCCCAGCAGGAGCGGGTAGTGCGGCTGCCCGCCGGCGTAGGTGACGACCTCCGCGGTCGGGTGGGCGCGCGCCACCTGCTCGGCCAGCCGGTCCGCGAGCGCGGCGCTCGCCTGCTCACCGGTCACGACCGTCACGAGCTCGCCGCCGCCGAGCAGCATCCGGTGCAGCAGCTCAGCGCCGACCGCCTCGACGTCGTCGCCGATGAGCACCACGTCACCCTCGAGCAGCCCGAGGACGTCGCCGGCGCGGCAGATGCCTGCGCTGGTCGCCGCCTCGCGCACCGCGGTCGTCACCTCGCCCCAGCGGGTGGAGCCGGCCGCCTCGGCCATCGACGCCACGTCGTCGGCGAAGGGCCGCTGGCCGTCGGCGACCGCGAGCGCGGCCAGGCCCTGCATCGACGACCGGGTGGGGACGACCGCGACCGACCAGCCCTCGTCGCGGGCGCTCGACGCAGCGGCGGACGCGACACCCAGGCTGTTGGCGTCGTTGGGCAGCAGGACAACCTCGGCCGCTCCGGCCCGGCGGATCGCGCCGAGCAGCTCGGCCGTGGAGGGGTTGCTCGTCGGCCCGCCCAGCACGACCTCGGCGCCGGCCTGGCGGAAGAGCGCGGCGAGCCCCTCGCCGGGGGCGACGGCGACGACGGCCCGGCCGACCGGTCGCTCGTTCATCACCGGGAGGCGCTCGTCGGCCATCTGGTCGTCGAAGCGGGTGACCGTGATGCGGAACGGCCGCCCGGCGTCGAGGCCGGCCTCCACCGCGGCGCCCACGTCGTTGACATGCACGTGCACGTTGAACAGCCCGTCACCGCCGACGACGACGAGCGAGTCGCCCAGCCCCGCCAGAGAGTCCTTAAGGTCCTCGACGTCGCCGTCGGTCGTGTCGCGGAGCAGGAACTGCACCTCGTACGCGAAGGCATCGCTGCCCGCCTCGCGCGCGGCGACCAGCCCGCTCCGGTCGCGTGGCACGAGCAGCTGGGGCACCAGGCCCGCAGCGGCGCACTCGCCCGTGACGACCCGCTCGAGCGCCTCCAGCAGGACGCACAGCCCGCGGCCGCCCGCGTCGACGACCCCGGCGGCCTTGAGCTGCGGCAGCAGGTCGGGGGTGCGGGCGAGCGAACGGGCGGCGGCCGCCCGGGCCCCGCGCACCAC
>JAJAYV010000264.1 GCA_026786045.1 Frankiaceae bacterium
CCGACGTCTGCTCGCACGCCGACGTCGCGCTGTCCGAGGGCGACGTCGAGGACGGCAGGATCGAGTGCTGGCTGCACGGCTCGCTGTTCGACCTGCGCACCGGCGAGCCCACCGGTCTTCCCGCGACGCGCCCCGTGCCCACCTACCCCGTGACCGTCGAGGGCGATGACGTCCTCGTGCAGATGGAGCCCTGACCCAGATGACTGTCCCCGCCACGCGCGCCTCCGGCACGACCCCCGCCACGCGCGCCTCCGGCACGACTCTCGAGATCCGCGGCCTGACGGTCGCCGTCGAGGCTGATGGCGCCAACACCAAAGAGATCCTCACCGGCGTCGACCTCACGATCCGCTCCGGCGAGACCCACGCGATCATGGGCCCGAACGGCTCCGGCAAGTCGACGCTCGCCTATGCCATCGCCGGCCACCCGAAGTACACCGTCACCGGCGGCACCGTCACCCTCGACGGCGAGGACGTGCTCGCCATGAGCGTCGACGAGCGCGCTCGCGCCGGCGTCTTCCTCGCCATGCAGTACCCCGTCGAGGTGCCCGGCGTCTCGGTCTCGAACTTCCTGCGCTCGGCCGCCACCGCCATGCGCGGCGAGGCCCCCAAGCTCCGGCTGTGGGTCAAGGAGCAGAAGGAGGCGATGTCCCGCCTCGAGATGGACCCCGCGTTCTCCGAGCGCAGTGTCAACGAGGGCTTCTCCGGCGGTGAGAAGAAGCGCCACGAGATCCTGCAGCTCGAGCTGCTCCAGCCCAAGATCGCCGTCCTCGACGAGACCGACTCCGGCCTGGACGTCGATGCGCTGCGCGTCGTCTCCGAGGGCATCAACCGGGTCCGCGCCACCGGCGACACCGGCGTCCTGCTCATCACGCACTACACCCGGATCCTCAACTACATCAAGCCCGACTTCGTCCACGTCTTCGTCAAGGGCCGGATCGTCGATCAGGGCGGCCCGGAGCTCGCCGACGAGCTCGAGGCGAACGGCTACGCCAAGTACGTCGGCGCCGAGGGCGCGTCGGCCGGCGGGCGCGCGCTGCCGACCGGCCCGGTCCTGCCCGGCCCGGTGACCACGGCATGACCTCCCTGCTGGCAGTCACCGCCGGCGGCCAGAGGTCGACGTCGTTCGACGTAGAGGCCGTGCGCGCGGACTTCCCCGTCCTGTCGCGGCTGATCGGCGGGCGCCCGCTCGTCTACCTCGACAACGCCTCCAGCTCGCACAAGCCGCGCCAGGTGCTCGATGCCGAGCGCGCGTTCGTCGAGCAGCACTACAGCAACGTGCACCGCGGCGTGCACACGCTCAGCCAGGAGGCCACCGACGGCTACGAGGCGGCCCGCGACACCGTGGCCCGCTTCCTCGGCGCGCCGGACAGCCACGGCGTGGTGTTCACCAAGAACGCCACCGAGGCCTACAACCTCGTCGCCTACTCCTTCGGCAACGCCGCGGCCGGCAGCCGCTTCGCGCTGGGGCCGGGTGACGAGGTCTGCGTCACCGAGATGGAGCACCACTCCAACCTCGTGCCCTGGCAGATGCTCTGCGAGCGCACCGGCGCCACGCTGCGCTGGATCCCGCTCACCGACGACGGCCGGCTCGACCTCACCGACCTTGAGTCGCTCGTCAACGAGCGCACCAAGGTGCTGGCCTTCGTGCACGTCAGCAACATCCTCGGCACCGAGAACCCGGTCGACGTACTCGTCGCCCGGGCCCGCGAGGTCGGCGCGCTCACTCTGCTCGACGGAGCCCAGTCGGCGCCGCACCAGCCGGTCGACGTCGTCGCGCTCGGGGTCGACTTCTTCGTGCTGACCGGCCACAAGATGCTGGCGCCCTCGGGCGTCGGCGTGCTGTGGGGCCGGCGCGAGCTGCTCGACGCGATGCCGCCCTTCCTCGGCGGTGGCTCGATGATCGAGGTCGTCCAGATGAGCGGCTCGACCTACGCCCCGGCGCCGGAGCGGTTCGAGGCCGGCACGCCGGTGATCAGCCAGGCCGTCGCGCTCGCGGCCGCCTGCGACTACCTGCAGGGGATCGGGCTGGACCGTGTCCTGGCCCACGAGCAGGCGCTGACCGCCCGGCTCATCTCGGGCATCCACGACCTGGACGGCGTCACGATCATCGGCCCCGACTCCCTGGAGGACCGCGGCGCGGCAGTGTCCTTCTCGATCGAGGGCGTGCACCCGCACGACGTCGGCCAGTCGCTGGACGAGCTCGGCATCGCCGTCCGCGTCGGCCACCACTGCGCCGCCCCGGTCTGCCGACGCTACGGCGTCCCGGCGACGACGCGAGCGTCGTCCTACCTCTACAACACCGAGGCCGAGATCGACGCGCTGCTGGAAGGGATTACCTCCGTGCAGCGGTTCTGGTCGGCATGAGCCAGTCGATGTACCAGGAGATCATCCTGGACCACTACAAGCACCCCCACCACAAGGGGCTGCGTGACCCGTACGACGTCGAGGTGCACCACGTGAACCCGACCTGTGGTGACGAGGTCACGCTCCGCGTGCACGTCGCCGACGGCGTCGTGCAGGACGTGTCGTACGACGGGCAGGGCTGCTCGATCAGCCAGGCCAGCACGTCGGTGATGACCGACCTGGTCATCGGCAAGCAGGTCGACGAGGCGCTGCGCACGTCCGAGGCCTTCCTCGAGCTCATGCAGAGCCGGGGCCAGCTCGAGCCGGACGAGGACGTGCTAGAGGACGGGATCGCCTTTGCCGGCGTGAGTCGCTACCCCGCGCGCGTGAAGTGCGCACTGCTGGGCTGGATGGCCTGGAAGGACGCGACGGCCCAGGCCGCCGACCCCACGAGAAGAGGAACGTCATGACCGAGACGAGCACCCCCGTAGAGACTGTGCTGGCAACGCCGACCGAGTCCGACGCCGTCCGTGTCAAGGCCACCGATGACGACATCGTCGAGGCCATGAAGGACGTCGTCGACCCCGAGCTCGGCATCAACATCGTCGACCTCGGCCTGCTCTACGGCCAGCAGGTGCACGACGACAACACCGTCACGCTCGACATGACTCTCACCTCGGCGGCCTGCCCGCTCACCGACGTCATCGAGGACCAGACCCGCAACGCGCTGGCGCCGCTGGTCGACGACGTGCGCATCAACTGGGTCTGGATGCCGCCGTGGGGACCGGACAAGATCACCGACGACGGTCGCGACCAGCTGCGCGCCCTCGGCTTCAACGTCTAACTGGTCCGTCCCGGGCGCAGCGTCATCTTCGACTCCTTCGCTGTGCTCGCCGGCGCGCTCAGCTGAGCCGATTCGAGCCTGGCCTTCGTCGCAGCCACCCGCAGGGCACCGGACGTCGCTGCAGGCCTGCGGTCGCCCGCCCGCTCCGGTCCCCAATGACTACTACGGGGGGTCGAATCGGGCGCCCAGGTCGACAGCGCCGGTCCCGGCCGCCCGCAGCGGCTGGCGGGCCGCGCCGGGGGAGCGGGCCAGCAGCAGGACACCGTCGTCGCGCCGGCGCACCAGGCCGGGGGGGAGCAGCTCGGCCGTTGCCGGGCTCACCGCGACCTGACCGGCCGACGCCGCCGCCTCCTGCTCGGCCGTGGTCGTCGCGTCGGGCCCGGTGATGACGAGCTCGTGGTGCGACGACCCGACCAGGAACATGTCGAAACTGCCGGTGTGCACGCCGGTCGAGACGCGCAGGCGGACCGGGCCGCACGAGGTGCGGAGCCGGCCGACGACGTCCATCGTCCGGCGCATCTCGAGGGCCGCGGTGCACGCCCGTGCGGCATGACCCCCGCCCTGGAACAGCAGCAGGACGGCGTCGCCGCCCCACTTCACCAGCCTGCGCGGAACCTACCTCCGGTACGTCGCCGTCGGTACCCCCGCGAAGGTGCCGGACCCGGGTAACCCCCCGCGTTGCGCGCAGCCAGGTGCTCCAGGTCGTGAGCTCGCCGCTACGCAACGCCGTCCCCGCAGCGTCGAGTCCGGCTTCCTCTTCGCCGCCACCGCGCCGGGGTAGTGATTCGAGGTCGCGGCGACCTAGGGTGATGACCCGAGGTCACTGCGACCGAGGAGGTGGCGACGGTGGGACCGAACGGCCCGTACCCCGACCCGAGACTGCCGCCGTGGCCCGGCTTTGCCGTCGCGGCGCAGGCCGCCGTACAGGAGCTGGCCACCGACCTGGGCCTGGACCTCTGGCTCGTGACGGCCGTGCAGGACGACCAGCAGATGGTGGTCGCCGCCGCCGGCCCGTGGTCGGCGCTGGCCACGCCCGGCACCTCGTTCGCCTGGCAGGACTCGTTCTGCCTGCGGATGACCGCCCGCGAGGGGCCGACGGTCGCCCCGGACGTGCACGAGGTCCCGGCCTACGCCGCCGTCGCCGTCGGTGTCCTGTCCCAGGTGCGCGCCTACGTCGGCGTGCCGTTGGAGGGCGAGGACGGCCGCTTCTTCGGCTCGCTGTGCGCCTTCGCCGGCGACCCGCAGTCCGACTCGCTGTTCCAGGTCCTGCCGCGCGTGCAGTTCGCCGCGCAGGTGCTCAGCACCCTGCTCGCTGGCGAGCAGTTCGCGCGCAGCCGCTCGGAGGAGGCCGTGGCGGCGCACGCGCTGGCCGGCGAGGACCCGCTCACGGGGCTGCGCAACCGCCGTGCCTGGGAGGCGGCACTGGTGCACGAGCAGGAACGGGTGCAGCGCTACGGCACGACGGCGGCGGTGGTGCTGCTCGACGTGCTGCGCACCGAGGGAGATGCGACCGACGAACAGCTGCTGACCGAGGCCGCCGGAGGCCTGCGCACGGTCGCGCGACCGGTGGACGTGCTGGCCCGGCTCGGCGGGCACGAGTTCGGCGTGCTGGCGGTGCAGGGCACCCTGGGCGGGGTCCAGGCCCTGTCGAGCCGGCTGAGGGTCATGCTGCGCGCCGCGGGCCTGGTGGCCGCGCTGGGCGGCGCCGTGCGGCGCGCGGGCGAGGACCTCGCCGACAC
>JAJAYV010000265.1 GCA_026786045.1 Frankiaceae bacterium
CTGTTGCAGTGACCGACTGATACCGCAACCCGAGGAGCACCAGATGGGCGCCACCAAGACCACGACCGACGCCGACTTCACCGCCGACGTCCTGCAGAGCGACAAGCCGGTGCTCGTGGACTTCTGGGCCGAGTGGTGCGGCCCGTGCAAGATGGTCGCCCCCGTGCTCGAGGAGATCGCGGCGGAGAACAGCGAGAAGCTCACCGTCGTCAAGCTCAACATCGACGAGAACCCGGGCGCGGCCCGCGACTACCAGATCATGAGCATCCCGACGATGGCCGTCTTCCACGGCGGCAAGATCGTCAAGCAGATCGTCGGCGCCAAGCCGAAGGCCGCGATCCTCAAGGACCTCGAGAGCTTCCTGTAGGTCCCTGCCGCGCCGGTACTGTCGTCCTCCCGCACCCGGCAGCGACGAGAGGCCCCCTGTGCAGCAGTTCCGCCTCGGCGACGCAGGCCCGGAGGTCGCCGACGTCCACGCCCTGCTGGTCGGTCTGGGCCTGCTCCCCGAGGTCCCGGCGGAGCCGGTCTTGGACGCGGCCACCGATCACGCGCTGCGCGAGTTCCAGCAGCGGCGGGGGCTGAGCGTCGACGGGGTCGTCGGCACCGAGACCTACCGCGCGCTGTCCGCAGCCCGGTGGAAGCTCGGCGACCGGCTGCTCTCCCTGGCCACGCTGCCCTATGTCGGCGACGACGTCGCGGCACTGCAGGAGAGGCTGCTCGAGCTCGGCTTCGACGCCGGTCGCACGGACGGCGTGTTCGGCCCGCGCACCGAGCGCGCGCTACGCGGCCTGCAGCGGGAGTACGGCCTGGTGCCGGACGGCACCTGCGGGCCCGGCACCCTTCGCGCGCTCCGCCAGCTCGGCCGGCACGTCGTCGGCGGGCGGCCGCAGGTCCTGCGCGAGACCGAGGCGCTGCACCGCTCCGGCGCCGCGCTGCCCGGCAAGATCGTCGTGCTCGACCCGGGCCACGGTGGCACGGACCGGGGCGCAACCGGCCACGGCCTCGAGGAGGCCGCGATCGTCGAGGACCTCGCCGCGCGGCTCGAGGGCCGGCTCACGGCGGTCGGCGTCCGCACCCTGCTCACCCGCGGCCCGGACTCCTGCCCGAGCGACGCCCGTCGCGCCGAGTTCGCCAACGACGCCGGCGCCGACCTGGTGCTGTCGCTGCACGTCGACCGGTCCAGCAGCCCGCTGTGCCACGGCGTCGCCAGCTACCACTTCGGCTCCGGCAGGGGCGCGACGTCGACCATCGGCCAGGAGCTGGCCTCACTGGTGCAGCGCGAGGTCGTCGCGCGCACCGACCTGCTCGACTGCCGGGTGCACGAGAAGACGTGGGAGGGCCTGCGGCTCACCCGGATGCCCGCGGTGCGGCTCGAGCTCGGTCACCTGTCCCACCCGGGCGACGCCGCCCGGCTGGCCGACCCGGCGTTCCGCGACACGGTCGCCGAAGCGGTGCTCGTCGCGGTGCAGCGGCTCTACCTGCCCGCCGACCTCGACCCGCCGACCGGCGTCATGCGGCTGCCGGACTTCGCCGGCCTGTAGTCGTCAGGCGCAGAGCCCGGCCACCCGCTCGCGCACCAGCTCGCTGTCGGCCAGGTCCAGCACGAGGTCCCGGGACACCGACCCCGAGGCCAGGCGCACCAGCAGCGACGCCTCGAACAGCGCGGACTGCCCGCCGTCCAGCAAGGTGCAGTCGGGAGCGATCAGGGCGACGAAGCGCCGCCGCTCGCCCGCAGCGACCTCCTGCGGCGCCTGCACCGCCGGGTCGTCGCGCACCGGGGAGCCGTACGCCTCGGCCCGCCGCACCTGCAGCGCGCCGCCGCGGTTCCGCAGTTCCACGGGCAGGACGAGGATGCCGGACTGCGTGATGCTCAGCCGCTCGCCGAGCAGCAGCAGCTCGGCGTCGAACGATGCCGCCGCGGGCGGCGGGGCCGCCGGCGTCCGGCCGGTCGTGAGGGCCAGGCCGAGCGCGACCAGGGGCAGGAGCAGCAGCGCGGCGGGGCGGCGGCGCGGCGAGGGTGCGGGCGGCTCGGGCGCCGTCGCGCGGGGCAGCGATGACGACGTCAGCGTCACCTGCGGGCGTGGCTGCTCGGCCGGCACCGGCTACCTCCTGCTCCACGCCCAGTGCAGCACGGCCGCGGCGCCCGCGCTCATCCGCCCGTCCGGCGGCAGCTGCGCCGCACCAGGTCGTCCAGCGCCCGGACGACCGAGGGGTCGCCCTGCACCCGTACCGCGCCCACCGGGCCACCGGTCACCCGGACGGCGAGCAGGATCGTGCCCGGCCCGCCCTCCTCCACATTGCAGTCGGCGACGACCTCCGTAGGCAGGTGCAGCACGTGCTCGGTGTCGCGGGCGAACTGGCCGACGTAGTCCAGCACCAGCGGAGCAGCGCGCCGGGTCAGCCGGACGGCGAAGCCGCGCGCGCTGATGCCCTGCAGCCTGAGCTGCTGGGCCGGCTGCACGGTGCTGTCGCCGGGGCCGGCTCCGCCGGGCGCGATGCTCACGACCAGGTCGAGCACCGTGCTGAAGGGCTGCTCCGTCACCACGGCCGCCGTCGCCGAGACGCCGAGGTAGGCCGTCGAGGCGTCGACGGCCACGGGGGCCGGGCGTACCGGCTCCTGCTGGTCGCGGGCGACGAGCAGGCCTGCGCCGAGGACGGCGACGGCCACGGCGACCAGCGCGCGCAGCCGGGTCGTCAGGGGCGGCAGTGGTGGGCGGGCCGGCGAAGGGCCTGCAGCGAGCAGCGCGGCGGACGCCTGGCCACGACCGGGGATGACGATGGTGATGGGCGGTGGCGGCCGCCCGGACCCGGGCACGGGGCGCTCCGGCTACACCGGCCGCAGGAGGGGATCGGGGCTCATCGAGCCGAGCAGTCGCTCGAGGGCGACCTCGACGTCCTCGCGCCAGGACACGGCCGACTTCAGCTCCAGCCTCAGCCGCGGGAAGCGGTGGTGCGGCCGGACGGTCTTGAAGCCCACCGACCGCAGGTGCTCGGCGGGCAGCACGCAGGCCGGCGCCTCCCACTTCTCGTCGCCGAAGGCCTCGATCGCACGGACCCCGCGGCGGGTGAGGTCCTTCGCGACGCTCTGCAGCAGCATCCGGCCCAGGCCGCCGCCCGCGAAGTCGGGGTGCACGTGGCCGGTCATGAGCAGCACCGCGTCGGCGCTCACCGGACTGGTCGGGAAGGCCACCGACCTCGGCACGTAGCCAGGCGGGGCGTACATCACGAAGCCGGCGGGGACGCCGTCGACGTAGACGACCTTGCCGCAGGATCCCCAGTCGAGCAGGGTCGCGGAGACCCACGACTCCTTCTCGAACGCCGTGTCGCCGGCCTCCTTCGCCCGGTCGAGCGCGACCGGGTCGAGCTCCCAGAACACGCACTGACGGCACCGGCCGGGCAGGTCGTCGAGGTTGTCCAGCGTGATGTTCACGCAGCGGCGGGTCACGGGCGATCCTGCGGTCGGGGCGGCCGCAGCAGGCCGAGGACCCAGCCCCCTACCGCGCCCAGCAGCAGGCCCAGGGACAGCCCGCCGACCACTCGGCCGGACGGTCGCTCGGACACGGCGTGCTCCTGGGGGCTGGAGAGAGAGCCCCAGAGTAGGACGGCGGCCGCTCGAGGGACAGGCCCGGATCCGGAACCGGTTGGACGCCCGCGGGTAGCCTCGGGCTATGTCGAAAGGTCCCTCCCCGCGCAGCCCGCGGTCCGGCCCGGGCGTCACCCTGGACGCCTTCACCGACCGCTACGCCCAGCGCACGCACGGCATGACGGCGTCGGAGATCCGCGCGCTGTTCGCCGTCGCCAGCCGGCCGGAGGTCGTCAGCCTCGCCGGCGGCATGCCGAACCTGTCGGCCCTCCCGCTCGACGCCGTCGGCAAGCTCGTCGGCGACCTGGTGCAGGGCTCGGGAGCGCAGGCGCTGCAGTACGGCTCCGGCCAGGGCGACCCGCACCTGCGCGAGCTCATCTGCACGGTCATGGCGCTCGAGGGCATCGAGGCCTCGCCCGAGGACGTCGTCGTCACTGTCGGCAGCCAGCAGGCGCTCGACCTGGTGACCCGCGTCTTCTGCGACCCGGGTGACGTCGTGCTCGCCGAGGCGCCGTCGTACGTCGGTGCGCTCGGCACGTTCGCCGCCTACCAGGCCGACGTCGTGCACGTCGCGATGGACGAGCACGGGCTCGTGCCCGCCGCGCTGCGCGAGGCGATCGCCGCGGTCAAGGCGTCCGGCCGGCGCGCGAAGTTCCTCTACACCGTCCCGAACTTCCACAACCCCGCCGGCGTCTCGATGGCCGAGGAGCGGCGCGACGAGGTGCTCGAGATCTGCTCATCCGCAGGCCTTCTCGTGCTCGAGGACAACCCGTACGGCCTGCTCGGCTTCGACGCGCCGCCGACCCGCGCCATCCGCGCGCGCGGCGGAGAGGACGACGTCCTCTACCTCGGCTCGTTCAGCAAGACCTTTGCGCCGGGGCTGCGTGTCGGCTGGGTGCTCGCGCCGCATGCCGTGCGCGAGAAGCTCGTGCTGGCCGCCGAGGCCGCGGTGCTCTGCCCGCCGCAGCTCAACCAGATGATCGTCGCGGAGTACCTCTCGACGCAGGACTGGCAGGGCCAGGTCAGCGCGTTCCGCGGGATGTACCGCGAGCGGCGCGACGCGATGCTGGACGAGCTGCCGCGCCAGATGCCGGCCGGCACGACGTGGACGCACCCGACCGGCGGCTTCTACGTGTGGGTGACGCTGCCGGGCGACCTCGACGCCAAGGTGCTGCTGCCGCGCGCGGTGACAGCGCGCGTCGCCTTCGTACCGGGCACCGCATTCTTCGCCGACGACAACGGGCGCAGCAACCTGCGCCTGTCGTACTGCTTCCCGGAGCCGGAGCGGATCCGCGAGGGCGTGCGCCGGCTGGGCGGGGTGCTCGCCGAGGAGGTCGAGCTGCGCGCGACGTTCGGGTCCGCCGGCTCGACCCGTCCGAACCGGCCGCATTCCGAGGCGCCTGCGCCGGACATGAACTGAGGCCTGGATGACGGGGGATCTGCCGTGACCGCGCGCTACCTGGTGCTCGCCGGCGGCCTGTCGCACGAGCGCGACGTGTCGCTCAGGAGCGGCCGACGCGTGCTCGACGCGTTGCGCTCCGAGGGCGTCGAGGCCGACCTGCGCGACGCCGACGCGTCGCTGCTCGCCGTGCTGTCCGACGGCGGCTACGACGCGGTGCTGGTCGCACTGCACGGCGGGGCGGGGGAGGACGGCGCGCTGCGCGAGGTGCTCGACGTGGCCGGCGTGCCCTACGTCGGCTCGTCGCCCGCCGCCTGCCGCATCGCCTGGGACAAGCCGACGGCGAAGGCGCTCGCCGTGCGCGTCGGGCTGTCGACGCCCGGGTCGGTCGTGCTGCCGCACGCCGCCTTCCGCGAGCTCGGCGCCGGCGCGGTGCTCGACCGGCTGGTCGGCCACCTCGGCCTGCCGCTGATGGTCAAGCCCGCGCGCGGCGGCTCGGCGCTCGGCACCAACCGCGTCGACAAGCCCGACGAGCTGCCGTCGGCGATGGTGTCCTGCTTCTCCTACGGCGAGGCCGCGCTGGTGGAGCAGTTCGTCGAGGGCACCGAGCTGGCGGTGACCGTCGTCGACACCGGTGGCGGGCCGCGCGCGCTGCCGCCGGTCGAGATCGTGCCACTGTCCGGCGTCTACGACTACACCGCGCGCTACACCGCCGGGCACACCGAGTTCTACTGCCCCGCAAGGCTTTCCGACGAGGTTGCCGCTGCCGTCTCCGAGGCGGCCGTGCTCGCGCACACCGCCCTCGGCCTGCGCGACCTGTCGCGCGTCGACCTGGTCGTCGAGGCCGCGGGCGTCGTGCAGCTGCTGGAGGTGAACACCGCGCCGGGGATGACCGAGACCTCGCTGCTGCCGATGGCCGTCGACGCCGCCGGCCTGTCCCTCGGCGCTCTGCTGCGCGAGCTGCTCGAGCAGGCCGCCGCCCGCTGACGACCGGCCGGTCGAAGTCCGGCGACCTGGTCGCCCAGACGAGCTGCAGGACGTAGCGTCCGCGACATGACGCCCGTCGGAGCGGTGGCCCTCGGCCTCGTGCTCGCCCTCCTGGACCTGCGCATCTACGGCTTCGACGTGCTCCCCGACGTGGTCGGCTGGTTGGTAGCGGTCAGAGGCCTGTCCCGGCTCACCACCCTCGACGGTCGCTTCGGCCCGGCGCTGCGATGGGCCCTGCTGACCGCGGTGCTGTCCCTCGCCGACCTCGTCCGCGCGCAGACCACCACCACGACGGACACGATGACCGCGACGTCGGACGCCGCCCCCGCCGGTCTGCACGGCTGGCTCGTCACCGCCTACGGCCTGGCCGGTGTGGTGGTCGTCGTGCTGCTCAGCCTCGCGCTGCGCGACCGCGCCAGGATCGTCGGTGACCTGTCGCCCGCCGGACGCTTCACGACCTTCGCCTGCCTGCACGCCGGGCTCGGTGTGGTCCTGCTCGCCGGCGGCGTGCTCGCCCTGCTCAGCACCGACGACGGGTCGATCGAGGCGACCGGTGGTCTGGCGGCGCTGACGCTGGTCGTCGTGGTGGCTGCCCTTGCCGTGCAGGTCTTCTTCGTGCTCGCGCTGCGCGGAGTCCGCGAGCGGCCCTGGCTGCAGGAGCCGGCGCCTCCGGTTCAGGAGCGCCTGCCGGGCTAGGACTCTGCGCCCGGCTCCAGCATCGCAACGATGCGGTGCAAGTCGTCAAGGGTGGCGAACTCGATGGTGACCTTGCCCTTGGCGCGGCCCATGTCGACCTTGACCCGCGTCTCGAAGCGGTCGCTCAGCCGGTCGGCGAGCTCGACCAGGCCCTGCGGCTGCGGGCGCTTGGCGCGGCCGCCGCGGGGAGCGCGCGGCTCCCCGTCGGACTGCGCGAGCTGCACCGCCTCCTCGACGCCGCGCACCGAGAGCCCCTCGGCGACGACGCGCGTCGCCATCTCGTCCTGCGCCTCGGGGGTCGGCAGGCCGAGCAGCGCCTTGGCGTGACCGGCCGACAGCACGCCCGCGGCAACGCGGCGCTGCACCGCGGGCGGCAGCTGCAGCAGACGCAGCGTGTTGCTGATCTGCGGACGCGAGCGACCGATCCGCTCGGCGAGCTGCTCGTGCGTCGCCCCGAAGTCCTCGAGCAGCTGGGCGTAGGCCGCGGCCTCCTCGAGCGGGTTGAGCTGCTGGCGGTGCAGGTTCTCCAGCAGCGCGTCGCGCAGCAGGTCGTCGTCAGCGGTCGCCCGCACGATGGCAGGGATGGTCCCGGTCTCGGCGACCTGCGAGGCGCGCCAACGGCGCTCGCCCATGATGAGCTCGTAGCGCGGTCCGTCGGCGTCCTCGGACACCTGGCGCACCACGACCGGCTGCAGCAGGCCGACCTCACGGATCGACGTGACGAGCTCGGCGAGCGCCTCGGGGTCGAAGTGCACGCGCGGCTGCTGCGGGTTGGGGGAGATCCGGTCGAGCGGCACCTCGGCGAAGTGCGCACCCGAGACCGGCTGCGGGCCAGCCGAAGTCGCGTCGAGGTCCACCTCAGCCGCGCTCGTCGGGATGAGCGCACCGAGGCCGCGACCGAGGCCGCCGGCGCGACGGGGCGCGGTCACGCGGACGCTCCGCGCTCGGCGATCTCACGCGCCGCCTCGACGTAGGCCAGCGCGCCGCGAGACACCGGGTCGTAGGTGATGACCGACTGCCCGTAGCCCGGCGCCTCGGACACCCGGACGCTGCGCGGGATGGTCGTACGCAGCACCGTGTCGCCGAAGTGGTTGCGCACCTCGTCGGCGACCTGGTCGGCGAGCTTGGTGCGCGCGTCGTACATCGTCAGCAGGATCGTCGAGACGTGCAGCCCGGTGTTGAGGTGCTTCTTGACCAGGTCGACGTTCTTGAGCAGCTGGCCCAGGCCCTCGAGCGCGTAGTACTCGCACTGGATCGGGATGAGCACCTCGGACGTCGCAACCATCGCGTTGACGGTGAGCAGCCCGAGCGAGGGCGGGCAGTCGACGAGCACGTAGTCCACGTCGGCGCCGGGCCCCGCGCAGTACGCCTCGATGGCGCGCTTGAGGCGCGACTCGCGCGCGACAACGCTGACGAGCTCGATCTCGGCGCCGGCCAGGTCGATCGTCGCGGGCACGCACCACAGGCCCTCGACGCCGTCGGCCGGCTGCACGACGTCGGCGATCGGCACCTGGTCGATGAGCACGTCGTAGACGTCCGGGGTGCCGGCGTGGTGCGGGACGCCGAGGCCGGTCGAGCAGTTGCCCTGCGGGTCGAGGTCGATGACGAGGATCTTCGCGCCGTGCAGCGCAAGGGCGGCGGCCAGGTTGACGGTGGTCGTGGTCTTGCCGACGCCGCCCTTCTGGTTCGCGATCGTGATGACCCGGCGACCCTTCGGCCGCGGGAACGGCACGCGGCCCTGCGGGCTGCGCACCCGCACGGCGGCCGCAGCCTGCGCGCTGATCGGCAGGTCGTCCTCGTCATCGCGCAGCGACGCGCGCAAGCGAGCGGCCGGCTCCTCGGCCGGCACGACGGGCGGCGCCTCCGGCGCGAGCTCGACCTGCTCGACCGCCGGGTGGGCGAGCACCCCCACGAGCTCCGCCCCCACGCCGCCCGCCACCGGGGCGGGGGCGACGAC
>JAJAYV010000266.1 GCA_026786045.1 Frankiaceae bacterium
GGCCTACCGCGCGGCCACCCGTGAGGCCGTGGCCGGCCGGCTCGCCGCGGAGCGGGCGGGGGAGCGGCTCGAGCACGCCGCGACGCACGACGACCTCACCGGGCTGGCCAACCGCACCCTGCTGCACCGCCACCTCGACGCCGCCCTCGCCGAGCGGGCTCCCGTCGCGCTGCTGCTGCTCGACCTCGATCGCTTCAAGGAGGTCAACGACACCCTGGGCCACCGCTACGGCGACGAGCTGCTCCGGCAGGTCGGCCGGCGGATGGCCGGGGTGCTGCGCGCCGGGGACCTCGTGGCCCGGCTCGGCGGCGACGAGTTCGCCGTGCTGCTGCCGGGCGCGGACGAGCACGACGCGGCGCGCATCGCCGGTCGCCTGCGCGACGCGCTCCAGGAGCCGTTCGCGCTGGAGGAGGCGCTGGTGGCGGTCGACGCCAGCATCGGCGCAGCGCTGTCGCCCCGGCACGCCGTGACGGGAGACCTGCTGCTGCAGCTCGCCGACGTCGCGATGTACGAGGCGAAGGGCCAGGGCACCGGCTTCGCCGTCTACGCCCCCGCCCTGTCGCACACCACCGCCGACGCACTCGCGCTGCTCGCCGAGCTGCGCGGCGCGATCACCCGCCGCGAGCTGGTCGTGGAGTACCAGCCGAAAGTGCGCACCGGCGACGGCGGGCCCGTCGGCATGGAGGCGCTGGTCCGCTGGGACCACCCCTTCCGCGGCCGGATCGCGCCGGACGTCTTCATCCCGCTGGCCGAGCGCAGCGGCTTCATCCACCCGCTGACGGCCTTCGTGCTCGACACCGCGCTCGAGCAGTGCCGACAGTGGCGCGCCGCCGGCCTCGACCTGTCGGTCTCGGTGAACCTGTCGGCCCGCAACCTGGTCCAGGAAGACCTGCCCGGCCAGGTCTGCGCCGCGCTCACCCGCGCCGGGCTGCCGGCCGACGCCCTCGAGCTGGAGATCACCGAGAGCTTCCTCATGGTCGACCTGCTGCGTAGCCGCGAGCGACTCGTGGACCTGCGCGCCCTCGGCGTGCGGCTGGCGATCGACGACTTCGGCACCGGGCTCAGCTCGCTGGCCTACCTCAAGAACCTGCCCGTCGACGTGCTCAAGATCGACAAGAGCTTCGTGTCCGGGATGCTCGGCGACGTCACCGACACCCTCATCGTGCGGGCCGTCGTCGACCTCGCCGCGAGCCTGGGGCTCGAGACCGTCGCCGAGGGCGTCGAGGACGCCGCGACGCTGTGCCGGCTCGCCGAGCTGGGCTGCTCGTACGCGCAGGGCTACGTCATCAGCCGCCCCATGCCCGCCGGGCAGGTCGCGGCGTGGTGCCTGGGCGCGAGGGCGGCCGTGCCCGTCCCGCGCTAGCTCAGCGCCGGCGCGCCACGAGGTCTGCAGACGCCCGCCCCGCGTCGGTGCCGCGCTGCTCGAAGCGGGTGATCGGCCGCGCCCCGCGCTCGCGCGACACCACGTCGTACGCGGGGTGCGCCGCCAGGACCGCCGTTGCCCCGTCGGCGTACGCCGGCCAGTCGGTCGCGACGTGCAGCCGGCCGCCGGGCCGCAGCCGCTCGGCCACCAGGTCGGCGAAGGCCGCGCTGACCAGCCGTCGCTTGGCGTGTCGGGCCTTGGGCCAGGGGTCGGGGAAGAAGACCCGCACCTCGTCGACCGAGCCGGGCGTGAGCAGGTCGCGCAGCACCTCGCGGGCGTCGGCCTCGACCACCCGGACGTTGGTCAGCCCGGCCGCCTCGACCAGGCGCAGCAGGTTGCCCAGGCCCGGCGTGTGGACCTCCACGGCGAGCACGTCGCGACCGGGGTCGGCGGCCGCCATGGCCGCGGTCGCCTCACCCATCCCGGAGCCGATCTCGACCACCAGCGGGGCGCGGCGGCCGAAGGTGGCCACCGGGTCGAGCGGCGCGTCGGGGTCCACGCCGTAGCGGGGGAGCAGGCGGGCAAGCGCGCCGGCCTGGCCGGTCGTGACCCGGCGCCTGACCTTGTACGTGCGCACGGGCTCGCGGGGCGCCGGTTCCTGGGGCAGCGGCTCGGGCATGCGGAGATCGTCCCAGCCACGACGTGCTCGCGGCACTAGGGTCGGTCCTGTGGACAGCGACCTGGTCTGGCTGGTGGCCGGCATCGGGCTGCTGCTGGCCGAGCTGTTCACGCTGACCGTCGTGCTGGGGCTGCTCGGCATCGCGGCGCTGGTCACCGCGCTGGTCGCCGCGCTCGGGGCGGGCGCTGTCGTGCAGGCCATCGCCTTCGCCGGCTCCTCCACGGCCTTGCTCGTCTTCGCCCGGAGCCCGGTCCAGCGGATGCTCAGCCGCGGCGACGACGGGCAGCACTCCGACGCCCGCGCGCTGGCCGGCTCCACCGCCCTGGTGATCGAGCGGGTCAGCGACGACACCGGCCAGGTACGGCTCAACGGCGAGCTGTGGCGGGCCCGTCCGTACGCCGGGGGAGCCCCGCTCGAGGCCGGCCGGACGGTCAGCGTCGCCGGCGTCGAGGGCGCGACCCTGCTCGTCTACTCGCCCGACCTGAGCTAGTCCCCTTACAGGAAGCAGGACCCGTGGACCCCGCTGGACTCGTCCTCATCGTCCTCGCGGCGATCGTCGCGATCGTGCTGTTCAAGACGGTGCGGATCGTGCCGCAGGCGACCGTGTTCGTGATCGAGCGGCTCGGCAAGTACAGCCGCACGCTGGAGCCCGGCATCCACTTGCTGGTGCCGGCGATCGACCGCGTCCGGACCCGCACCGACATCCGTGAGCAGGTCGTCGGCTTCCCGCCGCAGGCCGTCATCACCCGCGACAACCTCGTGGTCGGCATCGACTCGGTCATCTACTACTCGATCACCGACCCGGCCTCCGCGCAGTACAAGATCGAGAACGTCGTCCTCGCGATCGAGCAGCTCGTCGTGACGACCCTGCGCAACGTCGTGGGCGGGATGCAGCTCGAGGAGGCCCTCACCGGCCGCGACCACATCAATGAGCGGCTCGCTGCCGTGCTCGACGAGGCGACCGGCAAGTGGGGTGTCAAGGTCAACCGGGTGGAGATCCGCGGCATCGAGCCGCCGCCCACGATCCGCGACGCGATGGAGCAGGCGATGCGGGCCGACCGCGGCAAGCGCGCGGCGATCCTCACGGCCGAGGGCCAGCAGCAGTCTGCGGTCCTGTCGGCGCAGGGTCAGAAGCAGGCGGTCGTGCTGAACGCCGAGGCCGACCGCGCGGCGACGATCCTGCAGGCCGAGGCCGAACGCGAGGCGATGCTGCTGCGCGCCGAGGGCGAGGCGCTGGCCATCGCCAAGGTGGTCGCGGCCATCAAGGGCGCCGGCGTCGACGAGACCGTGCTGGCCTACCAGCGTCAGCAGCTGCTCCCGCGCATCGCCGAGGGCGACGCCAACAAGGTGTGGTTCGTCCCGACCGACCTGGCCGGCACCCTCAGCCAGCTCGGCCTCGGCAACAAGGAGCGCTAGCCGGGCAGTACCACGCGCACGGCACCCGGGCGCACGCTGACTGTGGCGGGCAGCGTGCCGACCGGGTCGCCGTCGGCGAAGACCCGGAACGGCCGGTCGGCGGCGAGCCCGACCGTGCGCGCCCGCCGCACCGACACGGTCGGCTCGTCGACGTGGGTGCCCCGGAAGACCTTGGGCAGCGCGCGCAGGAAGGCCAGCCGACCGGTGGCCGCGGTCGTGACGACGTCGAGCTCGCCGTCGGTGAGCGAGGCGTCCGGCGCCAGGCGCATCCCGCCGCCGTAGACGCCGGAGTTGGCCACCGCCACCGACCAGCCGCGCACGACCAGGGGCTGGCCGTCGACCGTGCAGGTGAAGACCGCGTGCCGCCACGACGCGACGGTCGCCAGCGAGCCGTAGAGGTAGACCAGCCGCCCGAGCCGCGCGGGCAAGGACAGCACCCGTTCCTGTACGTCGCTGTCGAAGCCGATCGACGCGATGCCGAGGAACGCCACCTCGCCGGTCGCGCTCGTGACCGCGCCCAGGTCGACGGCCTGCTCGACGCCGGAGGACAGGACTGCGCAGGCCTCGACGGCGTCCTGGGGGAGCCCCGCGGCCCGGCAGAAGTCGTTGCCGCGCCCGCCGGGCAGCACGCCCAGCACGCCGCCGGTGGCCGCGACGGTGCCGGCCACCCGGCCGATGATCCCGTCGCCGCCCATCGCCACGGCAACCCGGTCGTCGGCGACGGCCTGCCTCGTCAGCTCGTCGGCGTGCTCGAGCGAGGTGGTCGGCGTGACGACGAGGTCGTGGCCGGCGCCGTGCAGGGCGGCCTCGACGGCCGGCTGCAGCGACGCCGCGCGCCCCCCGCCCGCGGACGGGTTGATGACGAGCTGCAGGCGGCGCACGTGGGTGATGGTGGCACCGGTCGCGACGATCGCGGCGGCGGCCTCCCGCGCGTAGGCTGGCAGCGTGCCGCAGCAGCTCGTGCCGCCCGGTTGGCCGGAGCAGGTGCTCCCGCCGCAGGCGCCCGACTGGGAGCGCAGCGCGGTCGGCTGGCTGTTCGACCTGTGCCCGGCGGAGTACCGCGCCCACGACGTGCTCCGCAAGCACCCGGTCGTCCTGGCCCGCTTCGCCGCCGGCCACGTCGAGGCCGGTGTCGAGGCCGCCCGGCAGGGGATCCGCACCGCTCGCGCCGAGCTGCGAGGGGTCGTCGGCGGCGACGTCGTCGACGCGGCCATCGCGGCGTACGAGCGCGAGGGCCGCCGGCTCATCGCCGTCGGCCGCCAGGTCGCGCTGGTCGACGCGGCACTGCGGGGCCAACGGCACGTTCCGCGGTTGTGACGCCTGGGGATCGACGAACCGCCGCCGCGCGTTGTCCGAACGGCCGGTACGAGCCTGCGCCTCTAGACTCAACGAGCCTGACCCGCGACCAGACCCGTGAGGAGCGCGCCCCGTGAGCCTGCTCGACAGCGTCTCCGGGCCCGGTGACCTCAAGCGCCTGCGGGCCGACGAGATGCCGCTGCTCGCCGCCGAGATCCGTGACCTCATGGTCGACACCGTCTCGCGCACCGGCGGTCACCTCGGACCGAGCCTCGGGGTCGTCGAGACGACCCTGGCGATCCACCGGGTCTTCGACTCCCCGCGCGACAAGGTCGTGTGGGACACCGGCCACCAGTCCTACGTGCACAAGCTGGTCACCGGCCGCCGCGAGCGGTTCGGGACGCTGCGCAAGCGAGACGGGCTGTCGGGCTACCCGAGCCGTAGCGAGTCCGAGCATGACCTGGTCGAGAACAGCCACGCCTCCACGGCGCTCTCCTACGCCGACGGGCTGGCCAAGGCCTACCGGTTGCGCGGCGAGCACCGGCACGTCGTCGCGGTCGTCGGCGACGGGGCGCTGACCGGCGGCATGTGCTGGGAGGCGCTCAACAACATCGCCGCCAGCAGCCTGCCGGTCGTCATCGTCGTCAACGACAACGGCCGCTCGTACTCCCCGACGATCGGCGGCCTGGCCGACCACCTGGCCACGCTGCGGATGACGCAGGGCTACGAGCGGGCGCTCGACACGGTCAAGACGACCCTGTCGCGGACCCCCGTCGTCGGCACCCCGCTCTACACGGCGTTGCACGGGCTCAAGCGCGGCATCAAGGACTTTCTCCAGCCGCAGGTGCTCTTCGAGGACCTCGGCATGAAGTACGTCGGGCCGATCGACGGCCACGACGTCGCGGCGATGGAGGCCGCGCTGCGCCGGGCCAAGAGCTTCGGCGGGCCGGTCATCGTCCACGCCGTCACGGTCAAGGGCTTCGGCTACCAGCCGGCCGTCGACGACGAGGCAGACTGCCTGCACAGCGTCGCGCCGGTCACGGACCCGCTGACCGGTAAGCCGCTGAACGCCAGCGCCCGCGGCTGGACCAGCGTGCTCGGCGAGGAGATGGTCGCGATCGGCGCCGAGCGCCAGGACGTCGTGGCCATCACCGCCGCGATGCTGCAGCCGGTGGGCCTGCTGCGCTTCAGCAAGGCCTACCCGGACCGCACCTTCGACGTCGGCATCGCCGAGCAGCACGCCGTCACCTCGGCCGCCGGCCTGGCGATGGGCGGCCTGCACCCGGTCGTCTGCCTCTACGCGACGTTCCTCAACCGGGCCTTCGACCAGACGCTCATGGACGTCGCGCTGCACCGCCAGCCGGTCACCTTCGTGCTCGACCGCGCCGGCGTGACCGGCGAAGACGGGGCGAGCCACAACGGCATGTGGGACCTGTCGATCCTCAACCTGGTGCCGGGCATGCGGGTCGCCGCGCCGCGCGACGCGGCGACGCTGCGCGAGGAGCTGCGCGAGGCGCTCGCCGTCGACGACGGCCCCACCGCGTTGCGCTTCCCCAAGGGCCCGGTCCCCGACGACCTGCCGGCCGTCGAGCGGGTCGGCACCGTCGACGTGCTCCGCCGCGACAAGAGCGACGATGTGCTCGTCGTCGCCGTCGGCGCGATGGCCCGGCTCGGCCTCGAGGTGGCCGACCGGGCCGCCCAGCAGGGCGTCGGCGTCACCGTTGTCGACCCGCGCTGGGTGTCGCCGGTCCCGGCCGAGCTGGTCGAGCTGGCCCGCGGCTACCGGCTCGTGCTCACCGTCGAGGACGGCGGGCGCACCGGCGGCGTCGGCTCGGCCGTCAGCCAGGCCCTGCGCGACGCCGACGTCGACGTCCCGACCCGCGACCTCGGGATCCCGCAGCGCTTCCTCAACCACGCCAGCCGGGCCGAGGTGCTCGCGGAGATCGGCCTCACCGCCCAGGACGTCGCGCGCCGCGTCGTCGAGACGATGGCCCGCCTCGACGGCGCTGACGTGCCCGAGGCGCGCACTGCCGACGAGCCCTCCTAGCGGTACAGCACGTCCTTCACCCAGGGCCGGTCGACCGCCGGGTCGCGCAGGACGATCTGCTCCGGCCGGCCGCCCCCGGCGGCCAGGGTCAGCTCGTCGGCGGTGAGTAGCAGCGGGCGCGCGAAGCCGCGCTCCTCGGCCGACGTCGCGGCCGCGGCCGCCGGGCCGAAAGCCGGGTCGATGAGCGCGAGGTCGGTCCAGCCGCGCCGGCGCATCGGGACGACGGCCGCCCCCAACC
>JAJAYV010000267.1 GCA_026786045.1 Frankiaceae bacterium
GCTCAGGGCAGCGCGTCGCTGCCGGCGAGCAGGTCGGCAAGGAAGGCAACACCGGGCAGTCGACCGGCCCGCACCTGCACTTCGAGGTCCGGATCGACGGCACGCCGGTCAACCCGCTCACCTGGCTGCGCAAGCGCGGCGTCGACATCTAGCTCGAGTTCGGTGAGCGGCGCCGGGGGGCCACGCTCCTGGCCGTCGAGGTGGCAGGGACCGGGACGCTAGAGCTTCTCGAGCGGGGCGTAGCGCAGCAGCAGCCACTTGGCGCCGGTGCTGCCGCCGAAGTCGACCTCGGCCTGGCTGGAGTCACCTGCGCCGCGGGTGGCCGTGACGGCGCCCAGGCCGAACGCGTCGTGGGTGACCCGGTCGCCGACCTCGAGGTGGGGGAGCGGCCGCAGCCCGGGGCCGGCGGGGCGGCCGCGCGCGGTTCCGACCAGCCGGTCCGCCGCCCGCGACAGCGCCGGAGCGGGTGCGGCCACGGAGGACTCCCCGCGCTGCCAGGCGACCAGCCCCTCCGGCACCTCGTCGAGGAACCGGGACGGCGGGTTGTACGACGTCTGGCCCCAAGCGCTGCGGACGTGGGCACGGGAGAGGTACAGCCGTTCGCGGGCCCGGGTGATGCCGACGTAGGCCAGCCGGCGCTCCTCCTGCAGCTCGCGCTCGTCGCCGAGGGTGCGCAGGTGCGGGAAGACGCCGTCCTCGAGCCCGGTGAGGAAGACGACCGGGTACTCCAGGCCCTTCGCGGCGTGCAGGGTCATGAGGGTGACGACGCCGTCGGACTCGCCGTCCCCATTGGAGTCAGGTGCAGCGGGGATCTGGTCGGCGTCGGCGACCAGCGACACCTGCTCCATGAACTCCGCGACGCCGCCCTCGGGGTGCCGCTCGCTGAACTCGCGGGCGACGCCAACCAGCTCGGAGAGGTTCTCCACCCGGCTCTCGTCCTGGGGGTCGACGCTCTGCGCGAGCTCGGCGAGGTAGCCGGTGCGGTCCAGCACCGCCTCGAGCACCTCGGCGGGCGGCATGTTGCCCTCCACCAGGGCGCGCAGCTCGTCCATGAGGTCGGCGAACTCGCGGACCGACTTCGCGCTGCGGGTCGCCATGCCGGGCACCTCGTCGCACCGGCGCAGCGCCTCGGCGAACGGCACCCGCTCGCGCGACGCGAACGCCTCCAGGCACGCCTCGGCGCGGTCGCCGATGCCGCGGCGCGGGGTGTTGAGGATCCGGCGCAGGCTGACGACGTCGGCCGGGTTGGCGAGCACCCGCAGGTAGGCCAGCGCGTCGCGCACCTCCTTGCGCTCGTAGAAGCGGACCCCGCCGACGACCTTGTACGGCAGGCCGACCCGGATGAACACCTCCTCGAAGACGCGGGACTGCGCGTTGGTCCGGTAGAAGACGGCCACCTGGTGCGCCTTGACGCCGTGCTCGTCGCCCAGCCGGTCGACCTCGCCCGCGACGAAGGCCGCCTCGTCGTGCTCGTTGTCGGCGACGTAGCCGACGATCTGGTCGCCCTCGCCCGAGTCGGTCCACAGCCGCTTGGGCTTGCGGCTCGGGTTCTTGGCGATCACTGCGTTGGCCGCCGACAGGATCGTCTGCGTGGAGCGGTAGTTCTGCTCCAGCAGCACGACAGTCGCGTCGGGGTAGTCGTTCTCGAAGTCCTCGATGTTGCGGATGTCGGCGCCGCGGAAGGCGTAGATCGACTGGTCGGCGTCGCCGACCACGCACAGCTCGGCGGGCGCGACCGCGCCCGTCGCCGTCGCCGTCGCCCGCAGGCTGTCCTTCATCCTGTGCCCGCCGGTGGCCCCGACCAGCTCGCGCACCAGGACGTACTGCGCGTGGTTGGTGTCCTGGTACTCGTCGACCAGGACGTGCCGGAAGCGCCGCCGGTAGTGCTCGGCGACGGCGGGGAAGGCCTGGAACAGGTCGACCGTCGTCATGATCAGGTCGTCGAAGTCGAGGGCGTTGGCCTGCTTCAGCCGGGCCTGGTAGGTCGCGTAGACCTCCGCTAGCTGCTTGTCCTGGAAGGTCTCGGCCTTCGAGCGGAAGGTGTCGTGGTCGACCAGCTCGTTCTTGAGGTCGGACACCTGGTTGCTCATCGCCCGGGCCGGGAAGCGCTTCGGGTCCAGGTCGAGGTCGCGGCAGACCAGGGTCATGAGCCGCTGGGCGTCGGCCGAGTCGTAGATCGAGAAGGTCGTCGTGAAGCCGAGCTTCTTGGCCTCGGCGCGCAGGATCCGGACGCAGGCGGAGTGGAAGGTGAGCACCCACATCGCCCGGGCCCGGGCGCCGACGGCGGCGGCCACCCGCTCGCGCATCTCGCCGGCCGCCTTGTTGGTGAAGGTGATCGCGAGGACCTCACCCGGCTGCACCGCGCGGGCGGCCAGCAGGTAGGCGATGCGCGTCGTGAGCGCCTTGGTCTTGCCCGAGCCGGCGCCGGCGACGATGAGCAGCGGTCCGCCCTCGTGGACGACGGCCGCCCGCTGCTGGGTGTTGAGCCCCTCGAGCAGGCGGTCGACCGACGGCCGGGCGGGCGCGAGGACGGCCGGCCCGTAGAGGTCGTCGTCCGCGAACAGGCTCACCTCGACCAGTCTAGGTCCGCGGGCCGACACGTCCGGCGAGCTCGGCCCGACCCTTGCCCGACCGCTTGGCCGCCGACAGCGCCAGGTCGAGCCGTTCCATGGGGATCCGCGTCGAGGCGTCCGCGCAGACCCCGACGGAGACCGACAGCGGCCGGTCTTCCCACGGCGCCGGTAGCCCGGCGGCCGGCACGGCCGCGGCGATCCGGTCAGCCACCTGCAGGGCGACCGCCTCGTCGGCCCCGGGGAGCAGGAGCAGGAACTCGTCACCTCCCCAGCGCACGAGCACGTCACCGGCTCGGCTGCACGTGCGCAGCGCAACGGCGACCGCGGCAATGGCGGCGTCCCCCGCGAGGTGGCCCAGCTCGTCATTGAGTCCCTTGAGGCCGTCGACGTCCACGAGCAGCACGGCGGGGCCCTGGACGGGGCCCCCGTCGAGGAAGCGCTCGAGGTAGACCCGGTTGTGCAGGCCGGTCAGGTGGTCGTGCTCCGCCACCCGGACCGTGGCGTCGAGCTCGGCGCGCAGGCGGGACGCCCGGTGGGCCCCCGCCTCCAGGGACAGGACGAGATGCTCGGCCGTCGCGGCGAGCTGGGCCTCGATCGGCGACTCCGGCTTGCCGAGGGCCGCCGCGACGTGCGCGCGGGCGGCGTCGGTGGTGGCCGCGGGCAGCCGGTCCCCGAGCGCGTCGAGCAGTCGGGCCGCCTCGGCGGCAGCCGCGTGACGCCGGAAGGTCCATCTCGACGTGAACTGCCGGCTGGCCTGCAAGCTGCGCTCGCCCGGAGCGAGGCGGCCGTCCTCGACGGCGACCAGCGCCGTGCCGAGCGGGCCGGACAGCAGCAACAACGTCCACTCCCTGACGAGCTCGTCGCCGTCGGGCAGGCAGACGCCGACCACGCCAGGTGGGAGCCCCGCGGTGCTCCCGCGGAACGCGACGACCACGGTGCTGCCGGCGGCGGCCAGGCCGGCGTACCGGCTCGCCTCGACGTCGAAGTACGCGCGCTCCTGGAACAGCGCGAGGACGAGCCCCGGCCGGCCGGTGTCGAAGGCCCGCTCCATGGCGTGGCTGAGCACGAGCAGCGAGCGCTTCGTCGTCGTCGTCGCGGGCGGCGCGGACGACCCCTCGCGCGGCACAGGCACAGCACAGATGGTCATGACGGACTCCCTCCGGCGGGCGGCAGGCGGTTCACGGCCCGTCTGGTCGATCGACGACGACGGCAGCAGGCGCATCACCCGGACGGGTGAACGGGCGCGACCCGTGATGAGGTGTGCACCGGTCCCGAGGAGGCGCAGGTGGCGGAGCAGAGCAGTCCGGTCGAACGGGCGCTGGTGGTCACGGCGCACCCCGACGACGTCGACTTCGGGGCCGGGGGCACCATCGCCACCTGGACGGCGCAGGGCACGGCGGTGACCTACTGCATCTGCACCGACGGCGACGCCGGCGGCTTCGACCCCGACGTCCCGCGCGGTGAGATCGGCGGGATCCGCCAGGCCGAGCAGCGCGCCGCGGCCAAGGAGCTCGGCGTCGAGGACGTCGTCTTCCTCGGCTACCCCGACGGCAGGCTCGCCGTGACGCAGGAGCTGCGTCGCGACATCAGCCGGGTCGTGCGCCAGGTGCGGCCGGAGCGGATGATGATCCAGTCGCCCGAGCGCAACTGGGAGCGGATCGCTGCCTCGCACCCCGACCACCTGGCCGCCGGCGAGTCCGCGATCGCCGCCGTCTACCCCGACGCGCGCAACCCCTTCGCCCACCTCGAGCTCGCGGCCGAGGGCCTGGAGGCCTGGTCGGTGCCCGAGGTGTGGGTCATGGGCGGCACCGCCACGGGCCCGGACCACTTCGTCGACATCACCGACGTCTTCGACCGCAAGCTCGCCGCGCTGCGCGCGCACGCCTCGCAGACCGCCCACATGGACGGCCTCGAGGAAATGCTGCGGGGGTGGCTGGGCGAGCGGGCGAAGGCCGCCGGACTGCCGGCGGGACGCCTCGCCGAGGCCTTCCGCGTCGTCCACACCCGCTAGCCATCGACGCGACACGCGCTCTTCCCCCCGAAGACGCCCCCGACGGGCCCTGCAGGCCCCAGGCTGTCCGCGTGGCTCACCCGCCGGCCGTCGCGCCGACCGTCATCGCCCACCGCGGCGCCTCCGGCTACCGCCCGGAGCACACGCTCGCCGCCTACCGCCTGGCCATCGCCCAGGGCGCCGACATGATCGAGCCCGACCTCGTCTGCACCGCCGACGGCGTGCTCGTCGCGAGGCACGAGAACGAGCTCGGCCGCACCACCGACATCGGCGCGCGGCCGGAGTTCGCCGACCGCCGCACGACCAAGTCGGTCGACGGCGAGCAGGTCACCGGCTGGTTCAGCGAGGACCTCACCTTCGCCGAGCTGCGCACCGTGCGGGCGGTCGAGCGGCTGCCCGAGCTCCGCCCGGGCGGCACGGTGTACGACGGCCGCTTCCCCGTGCCGTCGCTCGACGAGGTGCTCGACCTGGCGCGGATCTCCTCGCACCGGCTCGGCCGCACCATCGGCGTCTACATCGAGGCCAAGAGCCCGGAGCACTTCCGTTCCGTCGGCCTGCCGCTCGAGCAGCGGCTCGTCGACCGGCTCGACGCCCACGGGCACCGCACCGCTGAGGACCCGGTGGTGCTGCAGTCCTTCGCCCACGACAGCCTGCGCGAGCTGGCCGCGCTCACCGCGCTGCGCCTGACGGTGCTGCTCGACGACATTCCCGCCGACGACGCGCTGTCGACCCCCGCCGCGCTGCGCGAGCTGGCGGCGTGGGTGTGGGCCGTCGGGCCGAGCAAGGACCGGGTGCTGCCCCGCCGGGCCGACGGCTCGCTCGACGCCCCGTCGGCCTTCGTCGCCGACGCCCACGCGGCCGACCTGGCGGTGCACGTCTGGACCTTTCGCGCCGAGAGCCCCTTCCTGCCCGTCGGTCTCGACGCGGCGGAGGAGCTGCTCGCGTTCGCCGACGCTGGGATCGACGGGCTGTTCACCGACCAGCCCGACCTCGCGGTCGCGGCGCTGCGCGAGCTCCGGCGAGCCGCGGCCTAGCCGGACGCGCTACTCGTGGAGGCCGGCGCGGCCGCCCAGACCGGTGTCCTGCTCCGCGAGCAGCCACAGCGCGGCCGGCCCGCCCCAGGCGAGCAGCAGCGGGAGCAGGGCGACCGGCGTGGGGACGCGGTCGCCCCGGACCAGCACCAGCGCGAGCAGCAGCGAGACCCCCACGCCGGCGAGGGTGAGCGCACCCCCGCGGGCGGTCGAGAAGCGCCGAGCCTCGGCCAGCTGCAGGCCGACGACGAACGGCGCCAGCGTCACGGCCGACAGCAGCGCGAGGGCGAGCGCGACGAGCAGCGCGGTCGTGACGACGGCGAGCAGCAGGTCGAGCACCGCGTCACCCTAGGGGCAGGCCGGTGCCCGTGGCGGCAGCCAGCCCGAGCCCCAGGACGAGCAGCCCGCCGGCCCGGCGGACGTGCACGAAGCAGATCGCGGCGAACCACAGCGGCCAGACGGGGAAGCCCGGCGGCGGCTCCGCGGGCGCCGGCTCCCGCAGCGCCCCGGCCGCCTTGCGCAGCGTAGGCAGGGCGAGCGCGACGAGCAGCACCGGCCAGGGCAGCGCGCCGAGCCCGACCGCGAGCCCGGTCGTGGCGTAGAAGGCGACCAGGATCCCGATCGTCGTGCCGCGCGCTGCGACCTCGCCGAGCACGACCGGCAGCGTCCGCGTCGCAGACGCGGCGTCGTATGGCAGCTTGTCGATGTGCTTGCCCATCAGCACGCTGGTGCAGAGCAGGCCGTAGGGCACGCTCGCCAGCCAGACCTGCCAGGGCAGCTCGCCGACGGCGGAGAAGTAGGTGCCCGCGACCATCAGCGGGCCCCAGGTGAGCAGCACGTCGAGCTCGCCCAGCCCGCGCGCCTTGAGGCGGAGCGGCGGCGAGGTGTAGGCGATCGAGAGCACCAGCCCGGTCAGGGCGAAGGCCACCACCGGCCAGCCGCGCTGCAGCGCGAGGACCACCATGACGACCAGGTCGAAGGCCATCAGCCCGAGGACGGCCAGGCCCATCTGCCGTCGGCGGACCATCCCCGACAGGATCGGGTGCGGGGCGTAGAGGGCGCGCGGGTAGGCACTGGTGTCGAGGCCGACGTCGGTGTCGGACAGGTCGTTGAGGATGTTGTTGCAGGCGTGCGCGGCGAGGATGCCGAGCAGCGCGAGCAGCCAGAGCGGCCAGGAGAAGCCGTCGGCGCGCACCGCCAGCAGCCCGGCGACGAGCCCGGCGAGCAGCGTCATCGGCAGCACGGCGGCGCGCGTGACGACCAGCCACTTCGTCACCGGGTCGAGGGTGCGCGGGTCCCGGCCGGGCGGCGGGTTGGTGGTGCGCAGCGCATAGGACCACGCGCCGAGCCGACCGGGTCGCGGCGGGGCCAGGAGCCGGCGCTCGCGGCTGGAGGGGGCCGGGCGAGTCATGCGACGACGGTACTTGTCGGACCGTCAGACCAGGCGCCGGTCGGCGGCCCACCGGGACAGCTCGCGGCGGTTCGAGAGCTGCAGCTTGCGGAGCACCGACGACACGTGGGTCTCGACGGTCTTGCCCGAGATGAACAGCTCGGCCGCCACCTCCTTGTAGGTGTAGCCGCGGGCGATCAGGCGCAGCACGTCGCGCTCGCGGGCGGTCAGCCGGTCGAGGTCGTCGTCGTGGACGGGCGCGTCCGTGGGCGCGGGCGGCGTGCCGGAGAAGGCGTCGAGCACGAAACCGGCCAGCCGCGGCGAGAAGACGGCGTCGCCGCCGGCCACCCGTCGCACCGCGTCGGCGAGCTCCTCGGTCGAGATGCTCTTGGTTACGTAACCCCTTGCCCCGCCGCGGATCACGCCGATCACGTCCTCGGCCGCGTCGGACACCGACAGGGCGAGGAAGCGGGTGTCCGGCGCCGACGTGCCGACGCCGGCCAGCACCGCGCGACCACCGCCGTCGGGCATGTGCACGTCGAGCAGGACCACGTCGGGCTGCGTCGCGACGACGACGGCGACGGCCTCGGCCACGGTGCCGGCCTCGCCGACGACCTCGACGTCGGCCCCCAGCTCGCTGCGGACGCCGGCCCGGAACAGCCGATGGTCGTCGACAAGCACGACGCGCAGGGGGCCGCTCATCGCCGTCCCTCCAGCCGGACCTCGGTGCCGCTGCCCGGGGTGCTGCAGACGACCGCGCGACCGCCGTGCCGCTCCATCCGGCCGACGACCGACTGGGCCAGCCCGTACCGGTCCGGCGGGACGGTCGACGGGTCGAAGCCCTTGCCGCGGTCACGCACGAAGACCTCCACCCGGTCCTCGAGCACCTCGGCGTAGACCTGCACGACGTCGACCCCCGAGTGCTTGGCAGCGTTTGTGAGCGCCTCGCGGGCGGCGGCCACGAGCGCCAGCACCGCCGGCGAGGTCGGGCAGTCCCCGACGACGACGACCTCGACGGTGATGGCGTGGGCCTCCTCCACCTCGGCCGCGGCCGCCTCCAGCGCGCCGCTGAGGGTCAGCTCGGGGGCCGGCCGGTCGTACAGCCAGGTGCGCAGCTCGCGCTCCTGGGTGCGCGCCAGCCGGCTCACCTCGCGCGGGTCGTCGGCGGCCCTGCGGATCATGGCCAGGGTCTGCAGCACCGAGTCGTGGGCGTGGGCGGCGCCCACGGCGCGCGCCAGCGCGCGGCTACCCCCGCGCCGCGCCGCCCCCCCCGCCCGCGCCCGCCCCCCCCCCCCCCGGGGCGGCCGCCCCGCCCCGCCCCCCCCCCCCCCCCCC
>JAJAYV010000268.1 GCA_026786045.1 Frankiaceae bacterium
CGGCGGGGGGGGGGGGGGCGCGGCGGGCGGCGCGCCGCGAGCCCGGGGAGCGGCCGGCCGGCCGGCACGGGGGAGCGCTCGGCGAGCCAGTCGGCGAACAGCCGGAAGGACTGCTCGGGGCGCTCCAGCAGGTAGCCGTGGCCGGCGTCGACCAGCCGCAGCTCGGCGCCGGGGACCGCGGCCGCGAGCAGGCGGGCGTTCGCCACCGGTGTCAGCTCGTCGCGCGCACCGTGCAGCACCAGCGTCGGCGCGACGATCCGGCCGAGCCGGGCGCGGGTGTCGTGGTAGGTCGCGGCCGTCAGGTGGCTGACCAGCCCGCGGGCCGAGGTGCGGTGGCGGCCCAGCAGGACCAGGTAGCGGCGCACCAGCTCTGGCTCGCGCGCGCGGAACTCCGGGGTGAACAGCGCCCGTCCCACCAGCTCGGCGCGCAGCTTGGCGGGCGCGCCACGGCTGGTCAGCGCGGCGGCGATCCGGGGGGAGGGGAGCACCGCGCGCGGGCCGCCGTGGCTGGTGCCGCCCAGCACGAGGGCGCGGACGCGGTCGGGGAAGCGGATCGCCACCTCCTGCGCGACCATCCCGCCCATCGACAGGCCGTAGACGTGAGCGCTGTCGAGCCCGAGGGCGTCGAGCAGCCGCACGGCGTCGCCGGCCAGCTCGGGGATGGACGTCACCCGCCACGGGGCCGGGGACCGCCCGGCCCCGCGGTTGTCGTAGCGGATGCAGTCGAAAGCGCCCGCGTACAGGTCGATCACCGGCGTGAAGATCTCGCTGCTGATGGCGAACCCGGTGATCCACAGGACCGGCTCGCCGGTGCCCTGCCGTTCGACGTGCAGCCGCGTGGCCGCCGCACCGCGGCCCACGCGGACCAGCGTCACGGCTCCATCACGTACGCCCCGGGCGCCTTGCCGATCCGGTCGTGCTGCGCGCTGCCGAGGTCCTTGGGTGCGTCCTTGAGCTCGCCGGAGCGAGCGGCCAACCAGGCGACGTGGTCGGCCCACCAGCTGCCGGGGTGGGTGACCGCACCGGCCTGCCACTCCTGCGCCGACTCGGGCAGCGCGTCGTTGACACGGAAGTTCGACTTCGGGTTGGACGGCGGGTTGACCAGCGCGGCGATGTGGCCGGCCGTCGAGAGCACGAAGCGGGTGTCGCCGCCGAGCAGGTGGGCGCTGCGGTAGCAGCTGTCCCAGGGGCAGATGTGGTCGGTGCTGCCCGCTACGACGTAGGAGTCGACGTCGACCTTGCCGAGGTCGACCGGCGTGCCGAGCACGGTCAGGCTGCCCGGCTTGGTGAGCGAGTTCTCCAACGACATCGTGATGAAGTCGCGGTGCAGCCCGGCCGGCATGCGCGTGGTGTCGGAGTTCCACACCAGGACGTCGAAGGCCGGCGGGCGCTTCCCGAGCAGGTAGTTGTTGACCCAGTAGTTCCAGATCAGGTCGTTGGGCCGCAGCCAGGCGAAGACGCCGGCCAGCGCCTTGCCGTCGAGGTAGCCCTTGCGCTGCGACTGGGCGACGGCGATCTGTGCGGTGTTGGCATCCACCATCGAGCCGACCGTCCCGGCGCGCTCCTGGTCCAGCAGCGTCACGCCGAGGGTCAGTCCGGCGATGCGGTCGCCCTGCCCCGTCGCCACGAGGTGGGAGACAGCGGTGCTCGTGACGATGCCGCCGGCGCACAGGCCCAGCACGTGGCTGCGGTCGCTGCCGGTGATCTCCTGCACGGCGTCCAGCGCCCCCAGCACGGCCCCGGCGTAGCTGTCGAGGTCCCAGGCGCGGTACTCCGCCGCCGGGTTGCGCCAGGAGATGACGAAGACCTGCTGGCCGGCCTCCAGCCAGTGCTGGACCATGCTGCGCTCCGGCGCCAGGTCGGCGATGTAGTACTTGTTGATCATCGGTGGGACGACGAGCAGCGGGACCTCGCGCACCTGCTCGGTGCGGGGGGCGTACTGCAGCAGCTCGAAGACGGGGGTGCGCAGCACGACGGCGCCGGCAGTGGTGGCCAGGTTGCCGCCGACGGAGAAGCCCCGGCCGTCGACCATCGCCGGGATCCGCGGCCGCGACGCCATGTCCTGGACGAACTGCTTGGCGCCGTTGAGGTAGCTCCGGCCGCCGGTGTCCAGGCCCGTCTTGAGCGCGGCCGGGTTGAGGAACGGGTTGTTCGACGGCGCCATCGCGTCGACGAGCATCTGGACGACGTAGCGCATCTGCTGCTCGCTGCGCCAGTCGAGGTCGGCGTCGTCGACGACGTGCTCGAGCGCCGAGCCGGTGACCAGGTAGGCCTGGCAGAGCCGGTGCAGCACCGGGTTGCCGGTCCAGGCCGGGTCGGCGAAGCGCTTGTCGCGGGGGCCCGGCTCGACCTGCGACGTGCCGAGGGCGACCTTGCCGAGCTCGACGGTGGTGCGCAGCCCGAGCCTGGCCGTGTCGACCGGCCGGGAGGCCAGCCGGGCCCACAGCTTGAGGCCGGCCCGCCCCGGCACGAGCCGGCGCACCGGCCCGATCGCCGCGTCGGTGAGCATCACGTCCAGCGGCGAGCCGTCCGCCGCCGAGCGCCCCGTCACCGCCTGCATCTGCGTCTCTGCCTGCGCTGCCATGTCGGCCCGCCTCTCGTCGTCGTAGGGTCTTGCCACACGAGATCCAGGTCACACCGTACGACCCCTTGTCCGCGTGGACCCTTGCGGCGGTGGGCAGGGACCCGTACGGCACGACGAGGCGCGAGGAGGTGGGCATGGCCGGCAAGCCGCTCTGGCGACGCGCGTACGACGCGGTCGAGCGACCCCTGGGCTCACGCCTGGAGGAAGCGGTCCAGACCGACGCCTTCGCCGACGTGGCCGGGCTGGTCATGTGGACCCAGGCCGAGGTCGGTCGCCGGGTGGAGCGCACCACCCGCCGCATCCTGCACCGCGTCAACCTGCCGACCGCGAGCGATGTGGTCCGCCTGCGCGAGCAGGTCAGCGCCCTGGACCGTAGCGTGAAGCGGCTCGACGACAGCCTGCGACGGTCCGCCGCGCTGGCCGCAGGAGGAGGAGACCGTGGGACTGACGCCGGATCCGGAAGAGCTGTTGGCGCGGGTGCGCCGCGACGTCGGCCGCAACCTGCTGCGAGCGCGCAACGGCGTGAAGTACGTGGCCGGGATCGACCGGCCCAAGGTCGCGACGACGCCCAAGGACGTCGTCTGGAGCCGGGACAAGGCTGAGCTGTGGCGCTACCGCAGCGACGACATCACGGTGCGCACCCCGGTGCTCGTCGTCATGAGCCTCATCAGCCGCAGCTACATCCTCGACCTCTACCCCGGCATGAGCTTCGTGCAGGCGATGCGTGACGCGGGCTTCGACCCGTACATGCTCGACTGGGGGATCCCCGACGAGACCGACTCGGGCAACGGGCTGTCGTACTACGTCGACGACCTGCTGCCCGCCGCCGTCGAGGCGGTGCTCGAGACCTCCGGAACCGACCAGCTCAACGTGATCGGCTACTGCTACGGCGGTCTGCTGTCGCTGCTGCTCGGCGCGGCGCACCCCGACCTACCGGTGTCCTCGCTGATCACGATGGCGACCCCGGTCGACTTCAGCGAGATGGGGATGTTCGGCCGGGTCGTCGGTGGCGGTCGGCTCGAGCCCGGGGACCTGGTCGACGAGACCGGGAACGTGCCGCCGGAGGTCATCCGCAACGCCTTCCGCGTGCTCAGGCCCACCGCCGACCTGACGCAGTACGCCGTGCTGTGGGAGAAGCTCTGGGACGACAAGCAGATGGAGGGCTTCCAGGTCATGGGGCAGTGGACCCGCGACCACATCCCCTTCCCCGGCAAGGCCTTCCGCGAGACCGTCGACCTCATGAAGGACGGCTCGCTCATGGCGGACCGGGTCCGCCTGGACGGCCGACTGCTGTCGCTGCGCGACGTGCAGTGGCCGCTGCTCAACGTCGTCGCCGGCCGGGACCACATCGTGCCGTCCGCCGCGGCGCTGCCGGTCTGCGAGCTGGTCGGCTCCGACCGCGCCGAGACCCTCGAGCTGCCGGCCGGCCACGTCGGCCTGGTGATGGGCCGAACCGCCGCGGTGACCACGCTGCCCAAGATCTTCGACTGGCTGCGCGAGCACTCCGTCGTCGTGGAGGAGGAGAACGCCTGATGGACGTCCGCCCGCTCGCCCCCGACCATGTCGCCCCGCTGCAGGACTTCTTCCGGCGGGTGCCGGAGTCCGACCACAACAGCTTCGCCGAGGACGTGCTCGAGGCCGGCCTCGTGGAGGGCTGGCTGCAGGAGGACCGCCCGCGCCGGGCGGTCGCCGTCGACGACGACGGGACGGTGATCGGCTACGTCGCCTTGCTCCCGCAGGTCGGCTGGTCCTCCCACGTCGGCAGCCTGCGCGTCGTGGTCGACCCCGCGGCACGCGGCAGGGGCGTTGGCCGGGAGCTCGCCCGCTACGGCCTGCTCGCGTCGTTCGAGATGGGGCTCACGAAGACCGTCGTCGAGGTCGTCGCCGACGCGGTGCCGGCGATCGGCATGTTCCAGGGCCTGGGCTACGAGCCCGAGGCGCTGCTGCGCGACCACGTCTGCGACAAGGCCGGCAAGAAGCACGACCTCGTCGTGCTGGCCCACTCGGTCGAGGGCACCTGGTCCGGGATGGCGAGCGCCGGCCTCGAGGACGAGCTGGCCGGGTAGGCCGTCAGGCCGGGAGCAGCTGGCCGTCGACGACCTCGACCTCGTACGGCGTCAGGGCCTTCTCGGCCGGACCGCGCTTGAGCGACCCGTCGACCTTCAGGACGGTCCGGCGGCAGGGGGAGCTCATGTGCGGACGGTACGGCGGTCCGGCCGGTCCGGCACCTCA
>JAJAYV010000269.1 GCA_026786045.1 Frankiaceae bacterium
ACCTGGTGGGGTGGCTGCGGTCGCAGGGCGCGCGACGCGCCGGCGAGCTCGCGGGCGGTCCGCCGGCGTAGCCGGGCCGGCGGTCAGAGCTCGATCCGCATCACGGCACGCCGCTGCGTGGGCCTCCCGACCTCGACCAGCCCGGCCGCGGCGAACGTGGCCACGGTGCCGACGTGCAGCTCCTCGGAGATCGCGCTCGTGGTGACCATCGGGTAGCCCTCGAGCGCCCGGGCCCCGCGCTCGCGCGCGTAGGAGACGGCAGCGACCGCCAGCGCACGGCTCACGCCCCGGCGCCGGTAGCCGGCTCGCGCGAGCAGGCAGGTCACCGCCCAGACGCCCTCGTCGGTCTTGTCCTCGGAGCGGCCGTCCCAGGGCACGCGGTTGTTCCGCAGCAGTCCCTCGAACCGCGATCGCGGCCCGACCGCGCACCAGCCCACCGGCTCGGCACCGAGGTGGGCGACCAGCCCGGCCGGCTGCCCGGGCACCGTTGGATCTGGTCGCGCAGCCGGTGCTCGCGCTCCTGCGCCGGGAACGACCGGAACGACTCGCCCCGTTGCAGCGTGTACCGCTGGCACCAGCACCGCGACACCATGCCGGTGCTGCCGAAGACGGTGCGGACGTCGTCCCAGCCGCCCTGGTCGGCGGGCACCACCCGGTAGCCGGGGACGTCGGCGCTCACCCGCAGACCTCGCGCCTGAAGGTGCCGGTGGTGAGCCAGCGCCGCAGCCGGTCGGTGCCGACCACGAGGTAGTCGGCCGCCTCGGCCCGCAGCTCGGCGGTGCTGCTGGAGAGCAGCGCGTTGTTGAGCAGCAGCTGGCGGGCGGCGACGACCGCCTCGAACCAGGCCGGATCGACGTCGGGCAGCGGGGCGACCTGCGCGTACCCCGCGCGCATCGCCTGCTCGGCTGCCGGGTCGCCGCCGCGCAGGTAGAAGGTCGAGACGGCGAGGTCCAGCACCGGCAGCCCGAGACCGCAGTCGTCGAAGTCGAAGACGGCGAGCCGGCCCCGGTGCCACTTCACGTTGTCGCCGTGCAGGTCGGCGTGCAGCGCCCGTACCCCGGCGCCGTCCTGGTGCAGCCGGGCGAAGGCGCGACCGGTCTCCTCGCGAGCGCGGTCCAGCACCTCGCGCCGCTCGGTCGTGAGCCCGGGGGTGTCGGCGAGCAGGTCGTCGTCGCCGAACAGCGGGGTGTCGAAGGTCGGCATCTCGCCGCCGGCCGGGAGCTCCCAGGTCTCGGCCTGCCGGTGCAGCAGCGCCATCGTGCGACCGAGGGCGTGGGCCACCTCCGGCGAGAGGTCCACGCCCACGTCCGGGCCGTCGAGCCACGAGGCAGCCGTCACCAGCAGGGGACGCCCGATCGCCGGGCTCGCGACCTCGGCGAACCAGCCGCCGCCGGTGGTGGTCAGCGGCTCGGCGACGACCACGTCGGTGCCGGCCGCGATGGCGCGCTGCCACTCCTGCTGCGCCAGCACGTGCGCCGCGGTGCTCGAGGAGTTCGTCCCCACCCGCAGCGCGTACCGACGTCCGGCGACCGTGTCGACGGCGAACGTGGTGTTGTACGCGTGGATCACGGGCTGGAGCCCCGCGACCTCGAGCCCGAACCGGTCCGCCGCCTCCAGCGCCACCGGGCGCAGCGCCTCGACCTGCTCGGCGTCCGAGAGCTCGAGGTAGCCGGCCATCAGCTGGTCCAGGCCCGCCAGAGCGCGGCGTACTCGCCGTCCAGGTCGACCAGCTCGTGGTGGCTGCCGAGCTCGACCACGCGGCCGTCGATCACCACGGCGATCCGGTCGGCGTCGTGGGCGGTGTGCAGCCGGTGCGCGATCGCCACCACGGTGCGGCCCTCGAGCAGCGAGTTCATCGAGCCCTCGAGGGTGCGGGCGGTGCGCGGGTCGATCAGCGAGGTCGCCTCGTCCAGCACCAGGGTGTGGGGGTCGGCGATGATCAGCCGCGCGAGCGCCACCTGCTGCGCCTGGGCCGGGGTCAGCGCGTGCCGGCCGGAGCCGATCACGGTGTCGAGGCCCCTCGGCAGCCGCTCGACCCAGTCCAGCGACCCGACCGCGCGCAGCGCCTCGCGCACGGCGCCGTCGCCCGAGTTCTCCCGCGCGAGCACGATGTTGTCGCGCACCGACCCGATGAAGACGTGGTGCTCCTGGGTGACCAGGGCGACCTCGGTGCGCAGCACCTCGAGCGGCAGGTCGACGAGGTCGACGCCGCCGACGGTGGCCCGTCCCGTCCGAGGGCGGTTGATGCCGGAGAGCAGGCGCCCGAGCGTGGACTTGCCCGACCCGCTCGGGCCGACGACGGCGAGCCGCTCGCCCTGCCGCAGCGACAGGTCGATGCCGTGCAGCACGTCGTGGCCTGGCCGGTACGCGAACCTCAGGTCGGCGCCCTCCAGGTCGGCACCGTCGGGCAGCTTCTCGCCGGCCTTGCGGTCGGCCGGGACCTCGGCGATGCCGAGCAGCCGGCTGGTGGACGCGGCCCCGACCTGCAGCCGGTCGACCTCGCCGATCAGCCGGTCGAGCGGCTCGGCCAGCGCCTCGGAGTAGAGCACGGCGGTGGTGATCTGCCCGAGGTCGACCCACCCCTGGGAGTACGCGTAAGCACCCACCACGAGGGTGATCACGCGCGGCGCCTGGAAGGCGAAGTTCAGCGCGAGGAACAGGATGTTCCGCAGCGTCATGCCGTACCGCTCGGCCTGGGCCGACACCTCGATGTCGCCGTTGCCGGCGCGCACCCGCAGCCCCGACAGGCCGAGGGACTCCAGGGTGCGGGCGCCCTCGACGGTCTCGGTGAGCGTGGTGTTGATCCGCGAGTAGGTGGCGCCCTCGGTGATGTAGCCCTTAGGCGCCCGCCTCAGGTAGCCGCGCACCGCCCAGGAGCAGGTGGCGAACACGAGCAGGGCCGGGACGGCCAGCACCACCGAGTTGAGCAGCATCGCGCCGATCGACAGCACCACCGTGACCAGCGAGATCACCATCATCGGCAGCGCGTACTGCACCGAGCGGCTCATCGTCCCGACGTCGCGGGTGACCCGGGTGACGAGGTCGCCGGTGCTGGCGCTCTCGACCGCGCCGAGCGGCAGCCGCAGGATCACGCGGACGACGTACTCGCGCGCCCCCGACAGCAGGTCCTGGCCGAACAGGGTCGAGGTGCGCTGCGCCAGGAAGGTCAGCCCGGCCTGCGTGATCACGACGCCCACGACGAGCAGCGCCAGGGTGTCCAGGCCCGGCCCGGAGCCGGGCTCGACCGTGCCGTTGACGAGCTCGCCGAGCAGCCTCGGCACGACCAGCCCGGCCGCCGCGGCCAGGCCGTTCAGCACCAGCACCGCGACGACCACGCCGCGCCGACGACGGACGAGGTCGCGGAAGAAGTGGAGCACCGCCCGGTTGCCCGAGACCGGCCAGCCGCGCACCGGGTTGCGGGAGGCGTCGTAGGTGTCCTCGGCCCGCTGCCGGCGCAGGTCGTGCCGCTCCCACAGCGTGCGCCAGCGCTCCCGGGGACCGGCACCGATCGGCGGGAAGAGCTCGGGCGGGACGACCGGCTCCTCGCGCGAGCGGTCGCGCCAGGTGTCGGGGGAGGTGGCGAGCAGGTCGGTCATCGCACGGCCTCCTCGACGACGTCGAGCGCGCGCACGACCAGCTGCCGGTAGGCGTCGTCCTGCTCGAGCAGGTCGGCGTGCCGTCCCTCGGCGGCGACCCGGCCGTCGGCCAGCAGCACGACCCTGTCGGCGTGGTGCAGCCACAGCGGCGAGACGGTGCAGACCACCGTGGTGCGGCCGTCGCGCAGCCCGCCGACCCGCACGGCGATCCGTGCCTCGGTGTGGGCGTCGACCGCCGAGGTGGGCTCGACCAGGACCAGGACCGGGGCGTCGGCCGCCAGTGCGCGCGCCAGCACGACCCGCTGCCGCTGCCCGCCGGACAGACCGCGGCCACGCTCGTCCAGCTGCCCCTGCCAGCCCTCGGGCAGCGCGTCGTAGACGTCCTCGGCGTTCGCGACCCGCAGCGCGCGCTCGGCCTGCTCGCGGGTGAGGCGGCCGTGCGGGTCGATGGCCTCCTGCAGCGTGCCGGCGAACAGCGCGCTCGCGGTGTCGCTCACCAGGACGGTGCGCCGGACGTCGTCGAGGTGCGCTGCCGACAGGTCGACCCCGCCGAGGCGCACGCCCCACTGCGCCGTCGCGGCCCGCTCGTCGCG
>JAJAYV010000270.1 GCA_026786045.1 Frankiaceae bacterium
CCTCGCTGCGGCGCACCGGCGCCCGAACGCCCCTGCGCGCATGGCCCTTCGCGGACTCCGGCCCGTGCCCGTGAGCTGTCATCGATCCTCCAGCGACGTAACCGGTCGAACGTAGTGCGCTCCGGCGCACGACGAGGCGACTTCGCGGAACAGGGCCAGCCGGGACCGGGACGAGGCCCGCGCTGTCGGCGAGCAGCAGCCCGGCCGCGGCGAGCGCCAGCGCCCCCGCTGCCAGCACCAGGAGGAGGCGGGTCGGAGGTCGCACGTCCAGGCGAGCGGGAGCCGGCGGCGCAGATGCGTCCGGACGTACCCTGGACCTCGGCGCCACGCGGCGCTGCACCCCCCGGCCTCGGCCGTGCGGGGCCCGTCTGCGTTCCTCGGAGAACTACCTTGTCGCTCGCCGGCCTGCTGGACGTCGTCTCCGGCGACCCCGCTCTCGCCCAGGCGCTGTCCGCCCCCACCACCAGCGCGCTCGACCTGTCCGGCCCGGCGGGTCTGCGGCCGTTCCTCGTCGCCGGCCTGGTCCGGCAGGGCCGCACCGTGCTCGCCGTGACCGCCACCGGCCGCGAGGCCGAGGACCTGGTCGCCGCGCTGGGCTGCCTGGTCCCCGAGGACCGCGTCGCGCTCTACCCGAGCTGGGAGACGCTGCCGCACGAGCGGCTCAGCCCGCGCGCCGACACCGTCGGCCGGCGGCTGGCCGTCCTGCGCCGGCTCAAGCACCCGAGCAGCGACGACCCCGCCACCGGCCCGCTCGACGTGGTCGTCGCGCCCGTCCGCAGCCTGCTGCAGCCGCAAGTCCCCGGGCTCGGCGACCTCGAGCCGGTCGAGCTGGTCAAGGGCCAGGACGTCGACGGGGGTCTCGAGGCGGTGGTGCGGCGCCTGGTCGACATCTCCTACGCCCGGGTCGAGCTGGTCGAGAAGCGCGGCGAGTTCGCCGTGCGCGGCGGCATCCTCGACGTCTTCCCGCCGACCGAGGAGCACCCGGTCCGCGTCGAGTGGTGGGGCGACAGCGTCGAGGAGGTGCGCTCGTTCAAGGTCGCCGACCAGCGAAGCCTCGGTGAGGTGGGCCACGGCTTGTGGGCGCCGCCCTGCCGCGAGCTGCTGCTCACCCCCGAGGTGCGGGCCAAGGCCAAGGCGCTGGCCGAGACCCACCCCGAGCTCCGCGACATCTGCGACCGGATCGCCGACGGCCACCCGGTCGAGGGCATGGAGGCGCTCGCGCCGGTCCTCGTCGACGAGCTCCGGCTGCTCGTTGACGAGCTGCCCGAGGCCACCAGCGTCCTGGTCACCGACCCGGAGAAGGTCCGCACCCGCGCGCACGACCTGGTCCGCACCAGCCAGGAGTTCCTCGAGGCGTCCTGGTCGACCGCATCCGTCGGGGGCGTCGCCCCGATCGACCTGGGCGCGGCCGCCTACCGGACCCTGGTCGAGGTGCGCGAGCACGCCGCCGCGATCGGGCTGCCGTGGTGGACGCTCAGCCCGTTCACCGCCGACGAGGACCTCGACGACGACGTCGTCGTGCTCGCCTCGAAGCCGGCACCGGCCTACCGCGGCGAGGTCGAGCGCGCCATCGCCGACCTGCGGGACTGGACCACCGACGGCTGGCGGGTCGTCGTCACGACCGAGGGCCACGGCCCGGCCCAGCGGCTGCACGAGCTGCTGAAGGACGCCGAGGTCCCGTCGCGCCTCAGCGACGAACCGGGGCTGGAGCCCGGGGTCGTCCACCTGTCGACCGCCTGCCTCGACAGCGGGTTCCGCTCCGATCTGCTCAAGACGGTGCTCGTCACCGAGACCGACCTGACCGGCACCCGCGGCGCGGGCGCCAAGGACGTCAGCAAGCGCATGCCCAGCAAGCGCAAGAACGCCGTCGACCCGGTCCAGCTGCGCACCGGCGACGTCGTCGTGCACGAGCAGCACGGCGTCGGCCGCTACCTCGAGATGGTCCAGCGCACCGTGCAGGGCGCGACCCGCGAGTACCTCATCCTGGAGTACGCCCCGAGCAAGAAGGGCCAGCCCGGCGACCGGGTCTTCGTCCCGACCGACCAGCTCGAGCTCGTCACCCGCTACGTCGGCGGCGAGGCGCCCAGCCTCGACCGGCTCGGCGGCGGCGACTGGGCCAAGCGCAAGGGCCGCGCCAAGAAGGCGGTCAAGGACATCGCCGCGGGGCTCATCCAGCTGTACAGCGCCCGGATGGCCGCGCCTGGGCACGCCTTCGGCCCCGACACCCCGTGGCAGCGCGAGCTCGAGGACGCCTTCCCGTACGTCGAGACCCCCGACCAGCTCGAGGCGATCGAGGAGGTCAAGGCCGACATGGAGAAGCCGGTCCCGATGGACCGCGTGATCATGGGTGACGTCGGCTACGGCAAGACCGAGATCGCCGTGCGCGCAGCGTTCAAGGCCGTGCAGGACGGCAAGCAGGTCGCGATCCTCGTCCCGACGACGCTGCTCGTGCAGCAGCACTACGGCACCTTCCGCGACCGCTTCCAGCAGTTCCCGGTCAAGGTGCGCGCGGTCAGCCGCTTCAACTCCGACAAGGAGCAGAAGGAGGTGATGGAGGGCGTCACGACCGGCGAGGTCGACGTCGTCATCGGCACCCACCGGCTGCTCTCCCGCGACACGAAGTTCAAGGACCTCGGCCTGGTCATCGTCGACGAGGAGCAGCGCTTCGGCGTCGAGCACAAGGAGTTCATCAAGCAGATGCGCACCGCGGTGGACGTGCTGACGATGTCCGCCACGCCGATCCCGCGCACCCTGGAGATGAGCCTGACCGGCATCCGCGAGATGTCGACGATCCTCACCCCACCGGAGGAGCGACACCCCGTGCTGACCTTCGTCGGGCCGTACGACGAGAAGCAGATCAGCGCGGCGATCCGGCGCGAGCTGCTGCGCGAGGGGCAGGTCTTCTTCCTGCACAACCGGGTCGAGTCGATCGACCGGGTGGCCAAGCGCATCAACGAGCTGGTGCCGGAGGCGCGGGTGGCGACCGGCCACGGCCAGATGAGCGAGGACGCGCTCGAGCAGGTGATGGTCGGCTTCTGGGAGAAGGAGTTCGACGTCCTCGTCTGCACGACGATCGTCGAGTCCGGGCTCGACATCCCCAACGCCAACACGCTCATCGTCGACCGGGCCGACGCCTTCGGACTCTCGCAGCTGCACCAGATCCGCGGTCGCGTCGGGCGTGGCCGCGAGCGCGCCTACGCCTACTTCACCTACCAGCCGGACAAGCCGCTCACCGAGCTCGCGCACGACCGGCTGGCCACCATCGCCCAGAACACCGAGGTCGGCGCCGGCATGGCCGTCGCGATGAAGGACCTCGAGATCCGCGGCGCCGGCAACCTGCTCGGCGGCGAGCAGAGCGGGCACATCGCGAGCGTCGGCTTCGATCTCTACATGCGCCTGGTCGGCGAGGCGGTCTCGGACTTCAAGCGCGGGGGCGCCGAGGACGAGGAGCAGGTCCGTGACACCAAGGTCGACCTGCCCGTCGACGCGCACCTCCCGCACGACTACATCCCCGGGGAGAGGCTGCGTCTCGAGGCCTACCGCCGTCTCGCCTCGGCGTACGACGAGGCCGCCATCGAGGCAGCGCGCGAGGAGCTGGCCGACCGCTACGGGCCGCTGCCCGACCCGGTGCAGCGGCTGCTCGCCGTCGCCCGTTTCCGCGCCTACGCGCGGCAGTTCGGGCTCACCGAGATCAGCGTGCAGGGAACGTCGATCCGCTTCGCCCCGCTGCAGCTGCGCGAGAGCCAGACGATGCGCCTGCAACGGCTCTACCCGCGTTCGGTCGTGAAGCCGACCGTCGGGACGGTGCTCGTCCCGCGCCCGACGACGGCGCGCATCGGCGGCCAGCCGCTGCGCGACGAGCCTCTGCTCGACTGGGTCCGCGCGCTGCTCGACGCCGTCCTGGGCGACACCGTCGCCGCGAGCGCCGCGGCCGCGCAACAGTGACCACACACGCGTTGCGGCATCCTGTACCCCGTACCTCGACCCCCTCTCGGAAGGACTGCGTTCTCGTGACCCGCACCCCTCGTCGGCTGGCCCTCGCGGCCGGCGCCGCCCTCCTGCTGCTCACCGGGTGCGGTGACAACGGCGAGGCGCGCCCCGGCGCGGCTGCCGTGGTCGGCGAGACGAGCGTCAGCACCGACGACCTGCAAGGCCTGGTCGAGCGCGGCCTGTCCGACCCGCAGGCACAGGAGCAGTTCGGCGCGAACCGCGTGGAGTTCCAGCGCCAGGCGCTGACCCGCCTCATCAACGCCGAGGTGCTCGAGCAGGCCGCCGCGACCAACGACGTCACGGCGACCGACGGCGACGTCGCCGCCCGGCTGGCCGACCTGGAGCAGCGGTCCGGCGGCCGCGAGGCGCTGCTCGAGCAAGCTGCGCAGAACGGCATCGCCGCCGAGGACCTCGAGCTCTTCGTCCGCAGCGTCGTGCTCGACCAGAAGCTCGGCGACGCCCTCACCGAGAGCGTCGGCGTCCCCGAGGAGGACCTGCGGACCCTCTACACGCAGAACGCCGCGCAGTACGACCAGGCGCGCACCCGCCACATTCTGCTCGAGGACGAGGCGACCGCCCGCCAGGTGCTGGCCGACGTGACCGCCGACCGGTCCCGCTTCGCGGAGATCGCCGCCGAGCTCTCGATCGACACCTCGAACAAGGACAGCGGTGGCGAGCTGGGCCTAGCCGGTCCGGGGCAGTTCGTGCCGGAGTTCGAGAAGGCCGTCTTCGGCGCGGAGGTGGGCGACGTCGTCCTGGTGCAGACGCAGTTCGGCTGGCATGTCGTCGAGGTCCAGGAGCGGCAGACGACCACCTTCGAGGAGGCAGAGCCGGAGTTGCGGCGCGCCTCCCTCCAGGAGGAGCGCCAGAGCCGGGTCGCGGCGGAGCTCAAGGCGACCGCCGCGCGCCTCGGCGTCACGGTCAACCCGCGCTTCGGCGCCTGGGACAGCGAGTCCGGCAGCATCATCGCCACCGACAGCCCCAGCGGCGTCGTCTCGCCCGGCCCGGACGACGGCACCACCGGCGGGAGCTCCGGCGAGTCGGAGGCGCCGCCTGCTCCGACCGAGTCACCCGCCGCGCAGTAGGCCTGCGGTGTCCGGGCGCCTGGTCCTCGTCGTCGTGTCGCCGAGGGTGCCGCCCGGCCTGCTGTCCTGGCCGGCGTGGGAGGCGCTGCGGGCCGGCGCCGTGCTCACCGGGCAGGACTCGCCGCAGCTGCCGTTCCTGCGCGACGCCGGCATCGACGTCTGCGTCGTCGACGCGTCCGCCGAGGTGCTGCACGACCGGGCCGCCGCCGGCAAGACCGTCGTCTGGCTGACCACCGGGGACACCGACGCCGAGCTCGTCCGGGCGGTGGGGCTGCGCGCCGTCGCGTCGGGCGTCGTGGTGGAGCAGGTGCACGGCTCCTACGACCCGCCCGGTGCGCGCCTGCTCGACGTCGTCGCCGTGATGGACCGGCTGCGCTCGCCCGGCGGCTGCCCGTGGGCCGCCGAGCAGACGCACGCCTCTCTCATGCCGTACCTGCTCGAGGAGGCGTACGAGGCCTACCAGGCGCTCGAGGACGGCGACCTCGTCGACCTGCGCGAGGAGCTCGGCGACGTGCTGCTGCAGGTCGCCTTCCACGCCCGGCTGGCGCAGGAGGCCGAGGCGCCGTGGTCGATCGACGACGTCGCCGGCGACCTGGTCGACAAGCTGGTCCGCCGCCACCCGCACGTCTTCGCCGACGGCGACGCCGACGACCTCGAGGGCACCTGGGAGGCGCTCAAGGCAGCCGAGAAGGGCCGCACGTCGGTGACCGACGGGGTGCCGCTCGCCCAGCCGGCGCTCGCGCTCGCGGCCAAGCTGCAGAAGCGGGCCGCCCGGCTCGGCGCCCCCCTTGCGGCCTACGACGGCCTGGGCGGGGAGCTGTGGGGCCTGGTCGAGCGCTGCCGCGCGGCCGGGCTGGATCCGGAGGTGGAGCTGCGGGCCGTCGCGCGCACCTTCCGCGACCGGCTGGCCGAGCTCGAGCGGGTGGTCCACTCGGAGGGGCGCGAGCCGTCCGCGCTGTCGTCGCAGGAGTGGGGGGCGCGGTGGAGCTGATCGGCACCGTCGTCCGGCTGCAGGTGCAGCGGTCGCGCCTCAAGCCGGGCCCGAAGGCGACCCGCGTCTTCGACCCATCGCCGCTGTGCGAGGTCGACGCGCTCGAGCTCGGGCCGTCCGGGGTCACCGGCCACGTCGACGGCGAGGTGCTGCTCGACGTGCACCACGCCGACCACCCCGACACCCGCTTCCGCGGCGTCAACGGGCTGTCGCTGCTGCCCCGCGCCCACTACGACCTGCTGCGTTCGCGCTTCGGCGAGCACCTCGTCGACGGGGTGGCCGGGGAGAGCCTGCTGCTCGACACCGACGGCCCGTGGGGCCTCGACGCCCTCGACGGGCCGCTGGTGCTGGAGACCGCCGGCGGTCGTCTTGAGCTGGTCGACGGCCAGCCCGCGCCGCCGTGCGTGGAGTTCAGCCGCTTCTGCCTCGGTCGCGGACCCGGCGGTCCGGACGACGCGGAGCTCGTGGCCGCGCTCGACGCCCTGGACCGCGGCCTGCGCGGCTTCTACGCGACGCCGACCGGCCCCGGTCGGGTCGAGGCCGGAGCCCGGCTGCTGCGCGGCTGAGCAGGCGCGGCGGGTCGGCCGGGGGCCCCCGCAGGTCGGGGATAGGCTCGCCGCCGTTCCCCACCCCCACTGCAGCAGGAGAACCGTGCCCTCCATCGAGGCCGTCGGCGCCCGCGAGATCCTCGACTCGCGCGGCAACCCCACCGTCGAGGTCGAGGTCGCCCTCGACGACGGCACGCTCTCTCGTGCGGCCGTGCCGAGCGGCGCGAGCACGGGGGCGTACGAAGCGGTGGAGCTGCGCGACGGCGACGACAGCCGCTACGGCGGCAAGGGCGTCGGCCAGGCGGTCGACGCCGTGCTCGACACGATCGGCCCGGAGCTGCTCGGCATCGAGGCCAGCGAGCAGCGCATCGTCGACCAGGTGCTGCTCGACCTCGACGGCACGCCCGACAAGAGCCGGCTGGGCGCCAACGCCATCCTCGGCGTCAGCCTGGCGGTCGCCCGCGCGGCGGCGGACTCCAGCGGCCTGCCGCTGTTCCGCTACGTCGGCGGTCCGAACGCCCACCTGCTGCCCGTGCCGATGCTCAACATCCTCAACGGCGGCGCGCACGCCGACACCAACGTCGACGTGCAGGAGTTCATGATCGCGCCGATCGGCGCGGCGAGCTTCTCGGAGGCGCTGCGCTGGGGCGCCGAGCCCTACCACGCGCTGAAGACGGTGCTCAAGGGCCGCGGCCTGGCCACCGGCGTTGGCGACGAGGGTGGCTACGCGCCGGATCTGCCGAGCAACCGCGACGCCCTCGACCTCATCCTCGAGGCCATCACCGCCGCCGGCTTCGAGCCCGGCCGTGACATCGCGCTCGCGCTGGACGTCGCTGCGACCGAGTTCCTCGGCGACGACGGCTACCGCTTCGAG
>JAJAYV010000271.1 GCA_026786045.1 Frankiaceae bacterium
CTGCCGTCCCGGTCAGGAGCCGGGGCGGCAGGTGTCCAGGGCCAGCCGGTCCAGCTGGCGCTGCAGCGGCGGCTCGGCGGTCACGGTCGTCAGGTGCGGCTCGCCGCCGTCGAGCGCGGTGAAGAAAGCGAAGATGTAGCTGCGCTTGCTCTCGGCCAGCGCGTGCCCGTCGCAGCGCGTCGCCGTGATGACCATGGGCAGGTCGAGCGCGTCCTGACCGCCGGCCAGCACGCCGAGGGGGCGGGCCGGCGCGGGCGGGCGGATCGTGAAGAGGATGTTCCCGCCGGGCTCGACGACGGAGACCTTGGCGTCGTCAGCCTGCCGCTCCAGCAGCAGCGGGCCGCGCAGCTCGAGCCCGACGCGCACGAACTCCGGCGTGAGCCGGAGCTCGGCCGCGTCGCGGAGCTCGGCCTCGACACCGACAGCCGGCGGGGGGCGATGTCCGCGCGGTACTGCTACACCTCGGCCGTCACCGTCGGCGGGGAGCGTCGGCGGGGGAGCGGCGGCGGGGACGGTCGCGCCGCCGCAGCCCGGAAAGGCGCTGAGCGCGAGCAGGCCGGCGAGGGCGCGTACGGCCGTCATGGTGCGAAGTCTGCGACGGAAGGTCAGGCCTTGGCGAGGGTCCCGAGGTAGAGCTCGATGACCTTCGGGTCGTTCATGAGGTCCTTGCCCGAGGCGGTGTAGGCGTTGCGGCCCTGGTCCAGGACGTAGCCGCGGTCGCAGATCTGCAGGCACCGGCGGGCGTTCTGCTCGACCATGATGATCGAGACGCCTGTCGCGTTGATCTGGCGGCAGCGGATGAAGACCTCGTCCTGCAGCGCGGGGGACAGGCCGGCCGACGGTTCGTCGAGCAGGAGCACCGACGGGTTCGGCATGAGCGCCCGGCCCATCGCGACCATCTGCCGCTCGCCGCCGGACAGCGAGCCGGCCCGCTGCTTGCGCCGGGTCTTGAGCGCCGGGAACAGCTCGGCGACGTAGTCGAAGCGCTCGGAGAACTTCTTGGGCTCGTGGTAGAGCCCCATCTGGAGGTTCTCCTCGATGGTCAGCCGTGGGAAGACGTTGTTGGTCTGCGGCACGAAGCCGACGCCCTTGGCCACCAGCTGATGGGCCTTGGCTCCGGTGATGTCGTCCCCGCGCAGGGTGATGCTGCCGCTGCGGACGTCCACCATGCCCAGCATCGCCTTGAGCAGCGTGGACTTGCCGGCGCCGTTCGGGCCGATGATGCCGACCAGCTCGCCCTCGTCGCAGTGCAGGTCGCAGCCGTTGAGGATGTTGACGCCCGGGACGTAGCCGGCGAAGACGTCATCGAGGCGGACGAGCGCGTCCCCGGCGGCCGACAGGTGCTTCTCGCGCGCCGCGGCGTAGTCCTGCTCACGCTCGGCCTCCGCCTGCGACTTGGCCTTGCTCAGCGGACTGGTCATCGGCTCTTCCGATCGGTGTGGTCGCCCTCGAGCTCGGCCTCGCCGGCCGCGATCTGGGCCTGCTCCTCCTCGACCGACAGCGGCGCGTCGTGGTGGGCGCCGAGGTAGGCGTCGATGACGGCCTGGTCGGCCATGACGACGTCGGGCGGCCCTTCGGCCACGATGCGGCCCTGGGCCATGACGACGACCCAGTCGCTGATGTCGCGGACCATGTCCATGTCGTGCTCGACGAACAGCACCGTCATCCCCTGCTCACGCAGGTCCTTGACGTGGCCGAGCAGCGACTGCGTCAGCGCCGGGTTCACCCCGGCCATCGGCTCGTCGAGCATGACCATCGTCGGCTCGACCATGAGCGCCCGGGCCATCTCGAGCAGCTTGCGCTGGCCGCCGGACAGGCTGCCGGCGAAGTCCTGCTCCTTGGCGTCGAGCTTGAAGCGGGCCAGCAGGTCGCGGGCGCGGACGTCGATCTCCTTCTGCTGCCCGCTCCAGATGCCGGGGATGAGCGCTCGGAAGAAGTTCTCGCCCTTCTGGCCCGTGGCGCCCAGACGCATGTTGTCCAGCACCGTCAGCTTCGAGAGGGCCTTGGTGAGCTGGAAGGTGCGCACCATGCCGCGGCGGGCGACGCGGTGTGCCGCGACGCCGGACAGGCTCTTGCCCTCGAAGGACCAGGAGCCCTCGTTGGGCTTGTCGAAGCCGGTGAGCAGGTTGAAGAAGGTCGTCTTGCCGGCGCCGTTCGGGCCGATCAGCGCGGTGATGACGCCGCGCTGCACCTCGAGGTGGTCGACCTCGACGGCGCTCAGGCCGCCGAAGCGGCGGGCCACGCCGTCGGCGATGAGGATCGGGTCGGGCTTGGGCACGCCGGGGCGCGCTTCGATGCCGTCGAGCGCGGCGACGGCCGCACGCGGGTCGGCGACCCGGCCGCTGTCGTCGACGGCCACGGACGTGGCGGGCGACGACTCCGGCTGGGAAGCGGGGTCAGCGGGCATCGAGGGCCAGCTCCTTCTTGTCTCCGAAGATCCCCTGCGGACGGAAGATCATGAGGGCCATGAGCAGGACGCCCACCAGGATGAAGCGGACGATCCCGACCTGGTTGCTGTCCATGATGCTCGTCGGGATGATGTCGGCCCGCACGGCCTGCACCAGCGTGTTCTCCAGGAACGTGAAGAAGCTGCTGAAGATGATCGCCCCGACGACCGGGCCGAGGATGCGACCGGCCCCGCCGAGGATCATCGCGGTGAAGGCGAAGAAGGTCAGCAGGGTGCTGTAGTTGTCCGGCTGGATCGAGCTGTTGGCCAGCGCGAAGACGAAGCCGCCGAGCGCGCCGAACAGGCCACCCAGGATGAGCGACTGCATCTTGTAGCCGACGACGTTCTTGCCCAGGCTGCGGACGGCGTCCTCGTCCTCGCGGATCGCCTTGAGCACGCGGCCCCAGGGGCTGCGCATGAGCAAGAAGACCAGCCCGCAGCCCAGGACCACCAGTGACCAGCCGACGATGAGCAGCCAGGCGCGGGTCTCGTTGTAGTCGATCGGACCGAAGCCGTAGCGACCCTCCGGCAGCGGGTTGAGGTCGTAGAAGCCGTCGGCGAAGCCGGTCAGCCCGGACGACCCGCCCGTGACGTCGCGCAGGGCCGCCGAGCGGGCGATCAGGCGCAGCACCTCCGACGACGCGATCGTGACGATCGCGAGGTAGTCCGCGCGCAGGCGCAGCGTCGGGATGCCGAGCAGCAGCGCGAGCAGCACCGCCATCCCCAGGCCGAGCGCGATCGCCGCGAAGAACGGCAGGTCCAGGTAGGTGACGCCCACCCCGAGGCCGTACGCCGCGACGGTCAGGAAGCCGACCTGGCCGAAGTTGAGCAGCCCGGTGTAGCCGAAGTGGATGTTGAGCCCGATCGCGGCGAGCGCGAGGTACAGCGCCTCCGCGTTGAGA
>JAJAYV010000272.1 GCA_026786045.1 Frankiaceae bacterium
ACAGGACATGCATGAAGCGGGTCGGTCTCGTCGTCGGTGGCGCGCTGCTTGGCGTTCTGCTCGCAGCCCTCTGGTGGATGCGGCTGGATCGCCGAACCTGCGAAGGTGGTTGCGAACTCCCTATCCCGCCGGGCGACCTGACCCTCGGGCTCGGCGCGGCTGCTGGCGCGGCTGCTGCCTTGCTCGTCATGAGTCTGTACGCACTCTGGCAGCGAGGAACCGACAACCGCGCATAGGTGGCATTCTCGGCTGCTCGCCGCGGCTGGGCGGTCCCTGGTTCGCTAGCCGCCCTTGGGCTTCGGCAACGCCGAGCCCTCTCGCGGCGACCGAGGCTGGCTTCGTCGGGTTGGGCGCACGGCGCGCCGAGAAAGTCGATGTGTCGGGGGAACCGGACAGGCTGCTGGCGGGGGTTAGGGATGTGAGCACGACCGACGACGACGACGACGAGCGGGCGTTCGGCGACCTGTACGCCGCGTCATACGCGCGCCTGGTCGGTGTTGTTGGCGTTGTCGCGCAGGACCGGCAGGAGGCCGAGGAAGCCGTCCAGGACGCGTTCGTCCGGCTGATGGGCCAGTGGCCGAACGTGTCCCGCTACGACGACCCCGAGGCGTGGGTGCGCAAGGTGGCGTTCGGCTTCGTCAGCAACCGCCGCCGCAAGATCCGCAACGGCCTCCGGGCAGCGCTGCGGCACGGCGCCGCACCGGACACGCCGGCCATGTCGGGTGACGCGGTGGATCTGCGGCGGGCGCTGGCGGCCCTGTCGGTGCCGCAGCGGCAGGTGATCGTGCTCCAAGACCTCGGGTTGGGCGTCGCCGACATCGCCCGGCAGCTCGACATCCCTGTCGGGACGGTCAAGTCGCGCCTGTCGCGCGCCCGTGCCGCCCTCGCTCCGCTGCTCCGAGAGGATGCCAACGATCATGTCTGACCTGCACCGGGCTGTCGAAGCCGAGATCCGGGCGTTCACCCCGGACCGGACCCCTCCGCTGAGCGCGCTCAAGGCCCGCAAGCGCAGCCGCGACCGGCGGCGGTTCACGGTCGCCGGCGCGGCCCTGTCCGTTGTCGCGGTCAGCGGCATTGCAGGGGGATCGGCGTTTCTGAGCGAGATGCCGGACTTGACGTCGTCGGTGGCGGTCGGCCCTGCGGGGTCCGGCTCGGCGGAAGGGGTTGTCTTTGATGTGCTGCCCGTGACGTCGGGCAGGGTGGACGACGCGCGTTTCGGTGTCGGCGTGGACGCCTGCGTACGACTGCCAGGAACCTCCGACCTGGCCGAGCTCATGAGCGTTCACCCGGCTTACCAGGTCACGGTCACAGGTGCGGACGCAGTCGAGGCTCTTCGGTCCTGCGTTGACCAAGTAGTCGGCTACGCCGCAACCGTCGCCACGGAGATCGTGCAGCCGCCTGAAGCCGCGCCGGGAGTCTCAGCAGAGTCCGTGGCCCGGCTCTGCGCGGTTGCGGCTGAGACCTTCGACGGCCAGGTGGCCGGCGCGTACCCGACCACGGTCGAAGCGGTGCGCGCCTACATGCAGGCCCCGCCGTCCACGGGCTACACGCTGGCCGCTCCCGGCCCCAGCGAGGCCAACCCGTTCCCGCCGAGCTGGTCGTCCCGGAAGCCTGAGACCCGAGCAGCCGCCTGCTACATCGACGCGGACTTCCCCACCCCCGGACCGCCCGGCCGACCGCCCGCCGAACGCGCCCTGATCATGGCAGCCAACGGCGCGTCGCCGTTCCTGGTCAAGGCCGGCCCGAAGGACTCGATCATCCCGGCGCCGCTGCCCCTGGCACCGCCGGAGCCGACCGTTGCCCCGCCGACTCCGACGGCGGTGACGCCGGGACGGACCGACTTCTCCGAGTGCCTCAGCGTGCCGAGCGATCCCGCCGCCTGCACGGAGAACCTGCCCGAACCCGGTCAACGGTGACGCCCGCTCGCCCCGACGGCTCTCGGGGCCAGGCGCTCTGCCATCTGTCGCGGCACTGTCCGCTGTCCCTCACCCCCGTGTCACAGATTGGAGGGAAACCCCACCTGTGCGTCATCTGAGAAACCTGCTGCCTTCGGCCGTCCCGGCCCTGGCGGTGACCGCTCTCGCGGTCGCCGGCACCGTCCCGTCCGGCCCAACGCGCGCGTCGGCCTCAGTGGTGGCTCCGTCGATGTCGACGGTCGCGCACGGCGGCGAGCACGTCCGGCTGGCCGGCCAGGACCGGTACGGCACTGCCGCGGCGGTCAGCCGGGACGCGTTCCCGAACGGCAGCGTTCCGGTGGTGCACGTGGTGAACGGCCTGGGATTCGCTGACGCGCTCGCCGCCGGCCCGGCCGCCGCCGTCCTGGGCGGGCCGGTCCTTCCCGTCGCTACGGACACGATCCCGGGCGTGATCGCCGCCGAGCTGGAACGGCTGCGCCCGGGCCGGATCGTCCTGGTCGGCGGGGCGGCGGCGGTCAGCAGCGAGGTCGAGCAGGCCCTCGGGCAGTACACCGGCGGCGGCGTCACCCGGGCCGCGGGCGCCGACCGATACGAAACCGCCGCGGCGGTGGCGCTGGCCGCGTTCGACGGGCCGGCCCCGCAGGTCCTGCTCGCGACCGGCGAAGGGTTCGCCGACGCGTTGGCGGCGCGGTCGGCGCGAACACCGGAACCATCCAGAACTCTATTCTGAATGAGCTCGACCCTTACGCGACCGGCGGCGTCAACCGTCTCGCCGGCCCGGACCGCGCCGGCACCGCCGCCCGGCTCGCCTGGGTGTTCTGGCCGCAGAGCGCCGGCACCGTCTACCTCGCGACCGGTCAGCAGTACCCGGACGCGCTCGCGTCCGTCCCGGCCGCCGGAACCGACAACGCGCCGCTGCTGCTCACCCGGCAGGGGTGCCTGCCCGCCGCCACCGCCGCGCAGCTCGACCGGCTCCAGCCGCAGACCGTCGTCATCGTCGGCGGCCCCGCCGCGGTCAGCGACCAGGCACTGAGCACGCCGTGCACGGCGGCCGCGCCAGCCGTGCCCGGTTGAGTGCTCGTGGCGACCGATACACAGCTGGTCCGTGTGGGCACGACCGGATCGGAAAGCCGGCCGCTGGCGCAGTACCAGGGCCGGTCCGGCCCGGGCGATGAGCCGTTCGGCCAGTACGTGGACTCGCTCGACGTCAGCGCCGACGGACGGACGGTCTACGTGAGCGTCTGCTGCGAACCGGCTGCCGGCCGGATCGAACGGATGCCGGCGACCGAAGCCGCCCTCCAGGCCGGACAAGGCATTCGTGTCCGCGACCTCTCCGGTCGCCTCTCCCGACGGCACGCGCCTGGCGCCGATCGGCCTCACCGGGCTTCTCCTCGTCGACATTCCCACCGGCACGATCACCCGGAGCCTGCCCTGGCCCGCAGGGACGGAGTACGCGGCGCGGAGGTCGCTGGCGTGGTCTCCGGACGGCACGGCCCTGGCCCTGCTGGGGCCCGGGCGACGAACCGGAGGCAGACGCCGGCATGCGCGTCCGCGTGATCCCGGCGTCTGCGGCCGACTTGTCGACCAGCGTCGTGTTCGACCCGCGGCCCGGGCAGACGTATGCCGGACCGGCTTTCCGCGGCGACGGACTGCTCGTCCTGGCCCGCCAGCCGGTCCAGACGGCAGCGGGAAGCGACGCGGTGGGCGTGGTCCTCGATCCGTCTGACGGCAGCGCCCGAGAAGAGTTCGCGCTGTCCGGAAGGGTCGTCGAGCAGGACTACGACAGCACAGGGACCTACCTGCTCACCCTCCACGACGACGGGACAGTGCACTGGCAGGGCGCCGGAACCGACGGAACGCTTCAGATCAAGGGGGCGATGGCAGCGGCGTGGTGACCGCGCGCCTTCCCGCATCGGCCGCGCCACTACGCACGTCGCAGAGGTGCCGCTAGCCGTCCGCTAGCCGGGGCTAGGAACCGCAAGCGTCCATGCTGCGTCACATGTACATGACTGAGGCGGACCCGCATGGCTCCGCACGGTCCCGCTGGTCCGTTGCCCTCGTAGCCCTGGGTGCAGCCCTGACTGTCGCCATCGTGGCCTTCGTGGCGGCGGTCGAACTGACCCTTCGTGCGGGCGGTGCACGTCCTGCGGCTGTAGCGGGCGTGGTCATCGCCGTGGGCCTGCTTGCCGTCCCAAGGCGGTGGCGGTGGCTCGCCCTGGCGTGGTGCATCGGCTTGGCTGCCTTCGGGGCCTTCTACCTCGCACTCGCAAGCGCACCCAACTACGGGGACCTGCTGCCTCGACGGTAGGTGGTGGCGCTAGCCATAGGTGATGGCACTCTGCGACGTCCCGTTGCGGGCGGTTCGGGTCAGCGTCGATGGTGCGCAGGAGCCACCCGCATCCGCAGACAATGCGGGTCACGCATACCGCTCGACGCTTGGCATCGAGTGGGACAGCAACGACGTGTAGGAGCCACTCGTGCACGGCCCGGCTGTCTCACAGTCACGGCAAGGGTCAGCGCGGAGTGCGGAGCAGCCCCTCCTGCACCACGCTGACCGCGAGCCGGCCGTCCCGCGTGTAGATGCTGCCGCGCGACAGCCCGCGGGCGGCGCCGGTCCACGGCGACTCCTGGTCGTACAGCCACCACTCATCGGCGCGGAACGGCCGGTGGAACCACATGGCATGGTCCAGGCTCGCGCCGAGGACGTCGCCGGTGCCCCAGGCCAGGCCATGGTTGAGCAGGGTCGAGTCGAGCAACGTCATGTCGCTGGCGAACGTGACGGCGCAGACGTGCAGCAGCGGGTCGTTCGGCAGCGTGCCGTCGGCGCGCATCCACACCTGCGAGCTCGGCTTGCGATAGCCGCTGTCCTTCGCGACACGCGGCGGGTCGCCGACGTAGCGGACGTCGATGGGGCGCGGGCGGGTGTACCAGCCACCCATCTCCTCGGCGTACGGCTGCATGCGCTCGGAAAGCGTCGTGAGGGTCTCGGGCTCGGGGACCTCCGGCATCGTCGACTGGTGCTCGATGCCCTGCTCGACCAGCTGGAAGGAGGCCGACAGGTTAAAGATCGGCTTGCCGTGCTGGACACCGACGACGCGCCGGGTGGTGAAGCTGCGGCCGTCGCGGATCCGGTCGACCTCGTAGACGATCGGGATGCTCGGGTCGCCGGGGCGCAGGAAGTAGGCGTGCAGGCTGTGCACCGGGCGGTCGGCCGGGACGGTGCGGCCGGCGGCAACGAGGGCCTGGCCGGCGACCTGGCCGCCGAACACGCGCTGCAGCGACTCGGTCGGCTGCTTGCCGCGGAAGATGTCCACCTCGATCGTCTCGAGGTCCAGCAGGTCCACCAGCCGGTCGAGCGGGGTCGCGCCCTGGGTCGTGTTCACCGACGCAGTGTTCCAGGGTGGCTCGACCCGACTACTGCTGGCCCAGCCGGACGGTCTCTGTCACCCGCACCGCCTCGAGCAGCCGCCGGTCGTGGGTGACGAGCAGCAGCGTCCCTTCGTACTGCTCGATGGCCGCCTCGAGCTGCTCGATCGCCGGCAGGTCGAGGTGGTTGGTCGGCTCGTCGAGGACGAGCAGGTTGACGCCGACGGCCTGCAGGAGCGCGAGGGAGGCGCGGGTGCGCTCGCCGGGGGACAGTGACGCGGCCGGTCGGGCGACGTGGTCGGCCTTGAGCCCGTACTTGGCCAGCAGTGTCCGCACATCAGCGGCCGGCCAGGAGGTCAGCGACTCGACGACCTCGACGACCGTCGATGAGCCGGTGAAGGCGGAGCGCGCCTGGTCCACCTCGCCGACAAGCACGCCCGGCCCGAGCGACTGCCGCCCGGCCTCGAGCGGCAGCCGGCCGAGCAGCGCCTTCAGCAGCGTCGTCTTCCCGGACCCGTTCGGCCCCACGATCGCGATCCGGTCGCCGTAGGAGACCTGCAGGTCGATGGGCCCGAACACGAAGTCGCCGCGTCGTACGACCACCTGCGCCAGCACGGCGACGACGGAGCCGGAGCGCGGTGCGGCCGCGATCGACATCTGCAGCTGCCATTCCTTGCGCGGCTCCTCGACGACGTCGAGGTGCTTGATCTGCGACTCGATGCCGCGCACTCGCGAGGCGGCGTGCGTGGCGGCCTCGATGCGCGCGCCCTTCCCGGCGCGGTCGTTGTCCGGCATCTTGCGCTTCGCCCGCAGCGCGCCGCGCACGGACTGCTCGCGCTGCCGCTGCGCCTGCTCGACCAGCCCCTGCTTCTTGTCGGCGAAGTCCTCGAACGCGTCCCGTGCCTGCGCGCTGCGCAGCGCGCGCTCGGCGAGGTAGGCGTCGTAGCCGCCGCCGTAGAGCGTCGCGGTGCGCGAGGGCTCGTCGACGTCGAGCACGGAGGTGATGACGCGGGACAGGAACTCGCGGTCGTGCGACACGACGACGAGACCGGCCTGCAGCCCGGTCACGAACTCCTCGAGCCGCTCCAGCCCGGCGAAGTCGAGGTCGTTGGTCGGCTCGTCGAGCAGGAAGACGTCGTAGCGCGACAGCAGCACGGAGGCCAGCGACGCGCGGGCGGCCTGGCCCCCGGACAGGGACAACGTCGTTGCTGACAGCAGGTCCAGCCGCAGCCCGAGGTCGGCGCACACCTGCTCGATGCGCACGTCGAGGTCCGCTCCACCGAGGTCGAGCCAGCGGGACAACGCGGTGTCGTAGTCCGGGCCGGCCGCGCCGGTCGACAGCGCCTCGAGCGAGGCGTCCAGATCCACCTGCGCCGCAGCCACTCCCGTCCGCCGGGTCAAGAACTCGGTCAGCGTCTCGCCCGGCCGCCGGTCGGGCTCCTGGGGAAGCAAGCCGACGGTCGCGCTCGGTGGTGACAGGGACACCCGGCCGGACTCCGGCACCAGCGAGCCGGCCAGCGTCGCCAGCAGTGTGGACTTGCCGACGCCGTTCGGGCCGACCACGCCGATGCGCGCGCCGGGGGCGACGGTCAGCGAGACGCCGGACAGGACGAGCGAAGGGCCGCGGACGACGGTGACGTCGGACGCGACGAGGGTGGCGGACACCCGCGAACGCTAGCGGTCAGTCCTTCTTCAGCCCCAGCACGTTGTCGCCCACCCAGGTCACGGCGCTGATCACGAGCGCCGCGATGAACGCCGGCCCGACGCCGTCGACGTCGAGCCGGTTGGTGAGCAGTGCGGTGAGGCCGAACATCGCCGCGTTGATGACGATGAGGAACAGTCCCAGCGTGAGCAGCAGCAGCGGGAACGACAGCAGCTTGAGCACCGGCTTCACCAACAGGTTGGCCAGCGAGAAGATCAGCGCGATGACCAGGTAGCTGCCGATCCCCTTCTGGACCTCGATGCCGGGGACGTACGCCGCGACGAGCCAGACCGCGGCGGCGACGACGAGGAAGCGAGCGATCAGGCGCATGCCCCGATCATGCTCCTAGGACGCTGGCCAGGTCGAAGAGCACCGGCCGGTCGAGCTGGGCGTACGTGCACGAGGCCGGGTCGCGGTCGGGCCGCCAGTGCCGGAACTGCGCGGTGTGCCGGAACCGGCTGCCCTCCATGTGGTCGTACGCCACCTCGACCACGAGCTCAGGCCGCAGCGGCACGAAGCTCATGTCCTTGTCGCGGTTCCAGCGCGACGGCTCGCCACCGGGCGCGCGCTCGGAGGTGCCCTCGCCGAGCCACGGGTGCGGCTCGCCCTCCGGGAGCAGGTACGGCTGCAGCTCCTCGACCAGCGTCGCGCGCCGCGCCATCGGGAACGACGCAGCCACCCCGACGTGCTGCAGCCTGCCGGCGGCGGCGTCGTAGAGGCCAAGGACGAGCGAGCCGACCACCGGACCGCTCTTGTGCCAGCGGAAGGCGCCGACGACGCAGTCGACCGTGCGGGCGTGCTTGACCTTGAGCATCGCCCGCTTGTCGGGGGTGTAGACGCCGCCGAGGGGCTTGGCGATGACCCCGTCGAGGCCGGCACCCTCGAAGACGGTGAACCACTCGCGGGCCACCGCGGGGTCGGTCGTCATCGGGGTGAGGTGCACCGGGGGCTGTGACGACGAGAGTGCCTGCTCCAAAGCGGTTCTGCGCTCGGACTGCGGACGGTCCATCAGGGACTCGCCGTCGAGGGCGAGGAGGTCGAAGGCGACGAAGGACGCCGGCGTCGTCTCGGCCAGCATCCGCACGCGCGAGTCGGCTGGGTGGATGCGCTGCAGCAGCGCCTCGAAGTCCAGCCCCTCGCCCGCGGCGATGATGATCTCGCCGTCGACGACGCAGCGCTCGGGCAGCTGCGCCTTGATCGCCTCGACGACCTCGGGGAAGTAGCGGGTCAGCGGCTTCTCGTTGCGGCTGCCGAGCTCGACCTCGTCGCCGTCGCGGAAGATGATGCAGCGGAAGCCGTCCCACTTCGGCTCGTAGAGGTAGTTGCCCTCGGGCACGTCCGGCACGGACTTGGCGAGCATCGGCTTGACGGGCGGCAGCACAGGCAGGTCCACGAGCAGATCCTGCCCTTACTCGAACAGCGAGTCGTGCGTGTGGTCCCTCCCGGCGTGCGCGCGCCCGCGCTGCGACCGGCGGCGCTGGAGGACGACGAGGTCCACCACCCCCACGGCCGCCAGCGCGAACAGGAACAGCGAGGGCCCGACGCCGAAGGCGCGCAGGGTCAGCACGCCGAAGACCAGGCAGATCAGCGTGCCGAAGCCGGCGAGCAGCAGGCGGAGGTTCAGCGGGCTGTGCGGTGCAACGGTCATGCCCCCACCGTGCCCCGCCGCGAGGCCTCCCGCACACTCCGGCCGTGGATCTCGCGCGCGTGTCGCCGTACGCCCTGGCCGCCGTGCTCGGCGGGGCGGGCGTGCTGCACTTCGTCAGCCCCGGCTTCTACGAGGCCCTGATCCCGTCGTTCCTGCCTGCCCCGCGGGCCTGGATCTACGGCAGCGGCGTGGTCGAGCTCGTCTGCGCCGCGCTGGTCGCCCTGCCGCGGACGCGGCGGGTGGGCGGCTTCGCCAGCGCCGCGCTGCTGGTGGCCGTCTTCCCGGGCAACGTCTGGATGGCGTACGAGCCCGGCGACGTGCCGCGCTGGGTCGCCTTGGCGCGGCTGCCCCTGCAGGTCCCGCTGGTGCTGTGGGCGCTGCAGGTCGCGCGGCGCGCTCAGACCGACTGATCAGCCAGGGTCGTCCGGCCGATCTGAACGAGCGGGGCGATCCGCTCCTCGATGCCGTCGAAGCCCTCGCCCAGCATCGCGCCGCCCTGCACGCGCGCCACGATCCCGGCGCACACGACGGCGAGCTTCCACGCGGCGAACGCGGCATACCAGGGCAGTGGGGTCAGGTCGAGGCCGGTCCGGGCGGCGTAGAGCTCGGCCACCTGGGCGCGGGTCGGGAAGCCCTCCAGCACGGTCGCGGCGGGCACGACGGTCGCCGAGGTGCGGGCGCCCGCGTCGTCGGCCTGCGACCAGTAGCCGAGCAGGATGCCGAGGTCGGCCAGCGGGTCGCCCAGAGTCGACATCTCCCAGTCCAGGACCGCCGCGATCCGGCCCGGCTCGGTCGGGTGCAGGATCGTGTTGTCCAGCCGGTAGTCGCCGTGCACGATCGTGTTCCGCTGCGTGGCCGGCACCTGGGCGGCCAGGTCCGTGGCGAGCGCGTCGAGCTCCTCGTGGCCCTTGATCCGGGTGGCCTCCCACTGCTTGCCCCAGCGCCGCACCTGCCGCTCGAGGTAGCCGTCCGGCCGTCCGAAGCCCTCGAGCCCCACGCTCGCCGGGTCGACCTCGTGCAGCGAGGCGAGCACCTCGACCAGGCCCTCGCCGATCGCGCGGCGCCGCACGGGTTCGTCGGCGTAGCCCGGCGGCAGGTACTCGCGGCAGACGTGGCCCTCGACCCGCTCCATGACGTAGAACGGCTGGCCCAGCACCTCGGCGTCGGTGCACAGGTGCAGCATCTGCGGCACCGGGACGGCGGTGCCGGTGAGCGCCGACATGACGGTGTGCTCGCGCACCATGTCGTGGGCGGTCGGCAGGACGTGGCCGAGCGGCGGCCGGCGCAGGATCACCGAGCCCGCGGAGCTGTCGATGCGAAAGGTCAGGTTGCTCTTGCCGCCGGCGATGAGCGTGACCGAGCAGTCCTGCCAGGCCGGGTCGTCGAGGGCAGCGGCGAGGTGCGGGCCGATGACGGTCGCGTCGGCGCCAGCTGTCAGGGTCGTCATGCGCCGCACCATAGACGGCGTGATGGAGGCCCCCGCCGGGGTAGGGGGAACGGCATGACCGACTCGCAGCCCGACCCCGACCTGACCGGCGCCGGCCTCAGCGCCACCGGCAAGACCGCCGACCAGTTCTCCCCCGGCGACGAAAGCCCCGGCACCACCTACGGCGACCCGGGGGGCACCGGGTCGGCCGAACAGGAAGTCGTCGGCGCCGACCCGGAGCAGGACGCGGCGCAGGACGCTGAGGGCGACGTCGAGGGGTCCTGACCGAGGGCGCCTAGGCTCGCTGCCCGTGCCTGCCCCGCGCCTGGTCGACCGCTCGCCGGTCGTGCCCCCGGAGACCCTCGTGGCCGGCATGGTCCCCCCGCCGCGCTTTGCGGACGCCCGGTTCTCGACCTACCTGCCGGACCCCGACCACCCGTCGCAGGCGCGCGCGGTCACGGTGTTGCAGCAGTTCGCCGGCACCTTCGAACCACCGCGCAAGGGCCTTTTCGGCAGGACCAAGGCCCCCGACGGCCGACCCGGGGTCTACCTGGACGGCGGCTACGGCGTCGGCAAGACCCACCTGCTGGCCTCGCTCTGGCACGAGGCTCCGGAACCGCGGGCGTACGGCACGTTCGTCGAGCTGACGCATCTGGTCGGCGCGCTGGGCTTCGCAGGGACGGTCGAGGCGCTGAGCAGGCACCGGCTGCTCGCGATCGACGAGTTCGAGCTCGACGACCCGGGCGACACGGTCCTGGTCTCGACCCTGCTGTCCAAGCTCGTCGGCGCGGGCGTGCGGGTCGCCGCCACCTCCAACACCCTGCCCGGCTCGCTGGGCGAGGGGCGCTTCGCCGCGCAGGACTTCCTTCGCGAGATCCAGTCACTGTCACGGCACTTCGAGCCGGTACGGGTCGAGGGCGAGGACTACCGGCACCGCGGCCTGCCGTCGGCCCCGCCGCCCGTCGACGACGACCAGGTGGTGCGGCGGGCCGAGCAGACCACCGGCGCCACCTGTGACGCCTTCGCCGACCTGGTGCGTCACCTGTCGGAGCTGCACCCGTCCCGCTACGGCGCGCTCGTCGACGAGGTGGCGCTCGTCGGGCTGACGGGCGTGACGCCTGTGCACGACCAGGCAGCCGCGCTGCGGCTCGTCGTTCTCGCCGACCGGCTGTACGACCGGGACGTGCCGGTGCTGTCCAGCGGCGCGCCGCTGGACGAGCTCTTCCCGCAGGAGCTGCTCAAGGGCGGCTACCGCAAGAAGTACCTGCGGGCAGTCTCTCGGCTCACCGCGTTGGCGCGAGGGGCGCAGGCCTCCTGACCTGCGCAGATGCTTAACGCCCCACCACCCACAGGGTCCGCTTCGATTGGCAGGCTAACCGCTCGCTAACCACCGGCGCCGTCCGAGGTCGCGACAGTGCAATCTGCATTGCGTGCGCTCCTGCCTTCATCACCGGCTGCACCGTGTCCCCAGTTCATCGACGGATGCGCCGGGTGGGCCGCCGGCCACGCTTGCAACGCGTCGCGGTCCTCGTCGGTCGCCTCGACGCTGTCCTGCGCTCGAGCGAAGGGCAGCGCGTACTCACGGCTGAGCATCCGCAGCGCCGTCTGTGCCTCAGCGGACGCGAACGCGACGTTGGGGTCCTTCGCGATCGACTGATCAGCTCCCGAAGGCGCTCGAGATCGAAGTCGATGCGCCGCTCGCGGTAGATGGACTCGGTGTTCGCCTTCGCCTGTCGGTTCGAGAGCCTTGATGGACCAGGCCGCGTGGCCGGCGGCGACCACAGTGCCGACCGTTCCAACGGCAGTCAGCTTCGCTCAAGTAAAGAGCCCGGCCACACGATCTGCGGCGTCCCGGTCCATGCCCTCACTGACGTGGCTGTACAAGTTGAGCGTGATGCCGATGTTCGCGTGCCCGAGGCGCTCGCTCACGACCTTGGGATGGACGCCCGCCTCGAGTGCAAGCGTGGCGTAAGTGTGCCGCAGGTCGTGCACCCGGACGTGGGGGAGCTCGGCCTGCCTCGCCCGCACCGTCAGCTGCTGACCGATCGTCGACGGGTTGAGCGGGCTGCCGTCCTCCCGGACGAAGACGAGGCCGTGGTCCTGCCAGTCCCCACCCCAGGCCATCCGCTCCTGCAGCTGCAGCGTCCGGTGAAGGCGCAGCGCCTCGACGGTCCCCGCGTCAAGGGACAGCCGCCGTGACTTCGCCGACGCGTCCTTCCGTCCCTTCGGCGTCCCCACCGTCCAGACTCCGCCGACGAAGTTCCCCGTCTGGCGCACGGACAGGGAAGCTCGGTCGAAGTCAACGTCCTGCCAGCGCAGCGCCGCGACCTCTCCACGGCGCATGCCAGCCGTGAGGAACAGCCGCCACATCGCGGCGAGCCGCTCACCGTCGACGTGCCGCAGGAACTTCGACGCCTGCTCGCGCGACCACGTGTGCATCTCCGGAGTGTTCCGAGCTGGCGCCTTGACCTTCGCAGCCGGGTTCGCTGCAAGCAGACCGTCGTTGACCGCGTCGGACAGCGCCTTGCTCAGCACTTGGTGCACGAGCTGCACCGTGGAGGGCGACAAGCCCTTGTCGTCCTGCAGCGCGCGGTAGGCCGCCTTGATCTGCGGTGGCGTGAGGTGCTGCATCCGCAGCCGGCCCAGCGCCGGTATCAAGTGCGAGTCCACGACGCGCCGGTAGGCCTCGATCGTCGCCGGCTTGCGATCGAGGCCGGCCAGCCAGGTCCTCAGGTGCATGGCGACCGTCGTCGCGTCCGGCTTCGTGAAGGTGCCGTCCCCGACGTCGGTGAGCGCCTTGGCCAGTGCGCGCTCGGCCTCCTTCTTCGTCATGAAGCCGCTCCGGGTGATCTGACGTCGCTTCCCGTCCTCGCCGCGGGGCTGGTCCAGCCAGAAGGCGTAGGGGTGGGCGCAGGTCTTGCCCGCGCACTTCGGCTGGCCTGGCTTGGGTGCCGGGCACCGCCGCTTGACGTGTCCCCTCATCGCTTCTCCTCTGGACGGACACCGGCGCGGCCGGGTCCTGCTGGCGTGGGGTAGGTAGCTCAGCTGGCAACGCCGGCGGTGCGGTGCTTGCGGTCATACCACTGATAGGTGGGCGACGGGTGGGCGCTGGGACGAGCGGGCCGCCGGGTTCCCCTTCCCCGAGCACCCTTGCCCGTTGCCTCCCAGAACCTTGCCCGCGGCGCGGGCCGGCCTGTCGCCGCCGGAGGTGAGGGCGACCCGGGGCGTCCAGGGCAAGGCTCGAGTCCTCGGTGCTTGCCCGTTTACCGGGCGGCCCTTGTAAGGAGCCGACCCAGGCATCTCCGCCTTGTCCCAGGCCGTTAGGAATCAACGCAGGGCCGACGGGGTCGCTGGGCGGTTGCTCGCGTCAGGCCGTCCGGTCTGGCCCTGCTCGAGCCGCGGCCCGGTGACTCTACGGGTACGAGCAGGTGCTTCCGGAGGAGGACCAGCGGGTGCAGCTGCCGCTGCGCGGGTGGCTGCAGCGGGGAGGTGGCGCTGGTGGCGAACGCCCGCTAGTCCGCGCCGTCGCGGCCGAATCGGGATCCTGCGCGCCGGTCGCCGAGCATCCGCTCATGGCCGCTGAGCGCTGGCGCCCGGGGGTGGGCCCTGCCTCCTTCGCGTTCTGGGCGGCCCGAAGTGCAGCACTCGCTGGACCTACCTACACCGCTTCGAACCCTGCGGATTAAGAGTCGCGTGGGGCCCGACAGGCTGGGTGTTCTGCGCCGGTCAGACGCTGCGAAAGCGGACAATCCGCGGCTATGCACCCGGCTTGGTCCGGTCCAGGCAGGCGCGAACGGTTGGCGCTGAACACATCCTGAACACTTGATCTGGCCTCGTGAAAGCCACGGGCCGGTGGGTCGAGCGTCTGAGTGTCGCTTCAACCGCTGCGGTGCTTGCTTCGCGCAGAGCCGCAGTCACTGCCCCTTAACGGCCAGCTGCCACCATGGAAGGTAACGCCGCCGCATCCGCTCAGGTTGAGCCAGCTAGCTCTGACGCGGTTGGGCCACGTGACCTTGACAGAGCCAGCCAAAGCCCGGCGGAGCCGTTCCGTCTCGCTGGTGACACGCCAAGGCTGGGGCTGATGCATCAGATCGGCCATCTCCGAGCGCGGGCGTGTCGAGGGCGTCGGGTACCGATCGAGCGAGCCGGTCGGGCTTTGGTGACCACAAGGCTGTCGCCGGGTCGGCAGGCGGCGAGGGCCTCCCGCAGGCCGGGACGCTGGCGGTGGGTGCCGGTGATGCCGTGGTCGACGTAGATGCGGTCGGGCTGGACGTCGAGTGCCGCGAGCGCCTGCCGCTGAGCAGTGAGGTCCTGGGCGTCGGTGCTGACCCGGGCATAGCCGATCTTGCACGGCAAGAGCATCACCGGTTGTCCCGCCCTCACCGGGCAGTTGTGCGGGCGGATTGTACGAAACGGCGCTGACGCTGGTGGAGAAGTGTCCAGTGGGGGAGCGGGCGTTCCCCTGTCGCCGCGGGGCCTCGTCCCGCAGGCTAGCCACCGATCCACGCCGACATGAACTGCATGAGGCCCCCGGCGAGATGCCGGAGGCCTCATGCAAGTGGTCGTGCTGTGGATCAGTCGCGCGGAATGCTCCTTCGCTCAGGGATGCTCTCGTAGCGCTCGGCGTCGACGCCGGCCAGTGTCCCGTCGGTCATGCCGTCGACGACCGCCGTGAGCCCGATCTCGACCTGCTTGGTCAGCTGTCCGGCCCCCTTCTGACCGGCTGTTTGGGTTTGGCCGGTAGTCTCGAACAGGATCGTTGCGCTGCCGCGCAGGCCGAAGGAGCCGAGTGCGGTGCCGGGCAGGTTCGTGTTTTGCGGGTAGAGCGTGACCGCACCGTGCGGCGACTCGCCCCGCTGCTGGAGGGCGTCGAAGACAGCGACATTCAGGCGGCGGGAGGCGTCGTAGTCGAACTTCGGCCAGTCGCCGAACGCACTCGGATCGTCGATGAAGCGTCCGGAGATGGACAACGTCGGGTACTCGCCCGTGGCCTCGCCGTTCGGGCCCTCGCCCGTGTAGCAGGGCCCCTGGTTGTGCAGGTCGACGAAGGTGTCGACAGTGCCGAATTCCTGCTCCAGCGACCGGTAGACGTCGCGGACCGTCTGCGCCTCCGGGGTGATGTACCAACCTGTGCCGGCGCTGGTGCCGGGGAAGTCCCCTGCCGCCGGCACATAGTCCAGGTCGGGATTGAAGTCCCGGTTGATGTCGAAGCCCTCGGCCTTGGTGTTGTACTTCCAGGCTGTTGGCGCGCCCGCCAGGTCCGGGAAGTCATCGACGACGTCGTCCCACGTTCGGTCGTTCTGCCGGCGGTCCAGTGCGGCGCCATCGGCGTTGAGCTGCGGGACCACGACGACCGTGACGGCTTCGCGGATCTCCTGTGCCCGCTGCGAGCTGCCGCCCAGGGTCTTCAGCAGGTTGAGCACCGCCGTAGTGCCGTGCGGCTCGTTGCCATGGATCTGGCTCTCGATCAGCACGACCTTGTCGCCTTCACCGACCCGCGCGGTACGTAGGGGGTGCTGCCGGCCACGGGCCCGGTGACGTCGCGCTGCTCGACGCCGCGCTCGAGGCAGTCCAGTTCGTACTGGCCCCACACCGCGAGGACGACGCCGACCTCGACGGCGTCGAGCTACTCATCAAGCGCGTGCTGCGCGCCCAGCGCGACGTCAATCCCAGCCTGCGGCTGCTCGGCACCGTCGCGTTTGCGCGTGACCCGCGCGCCTCTGCCCGCAATCAGGCCACCAACCAAGAGGTCCCCGCCCTACTCGAGGGCAGCGGCGTCCAGTCGTTCACCGCCTCCATCCGCCACGCGCCAGCCGCGACAGCCGCGACCTTGCAGGAACTACTCGAGGCCGCAGAACAAGCCAGCAGCGAACGGATCTCGATGCTCCGTCGGCGAGCGAAGGCCACCAAAGCCGGCAAGCACGCCGCGCCCACCGAGCGCTCCTTGTGGGCCCGGCCCGACGCCGTCGAGGCCCTGGCCATGGACTACCTCGCTCTCCTGCGCGAGGCAACCACACGCATGAACGCCGCGGATCAGCAGCAACCGGCCCCGGGCTTGACGCCGGCGGCCAACTGATGGGCCGGCGCACCAGCGCGTTCGCCGGCGCCCTGGACGAACTGATATGGAGACCCGCTTGTCAAGGGGGCAGCGCTGATTTCGTCGTCAGCGTTGGTGCTGGCGTCGTTGTTCGGGTTGTGAGGCCGGCCGGTATCAGCGGTGGCGTGCGTGTCAGGGCGACGCGCGGTCAGACTGATATGCGCGGGTTGGGTACCGCTGGACGGGCTGTTCGGCTGGAGCGTCCGCTGGTCTAGAGGTCGAGCGTGGCCTGGCAGGACCGAGGTCCTCAGGCCGCTCATAGCTAGATCGCGGGTCACTCCACGCGCTGCCGTCAACGTGGTACCGACCGACCGTTCTGGGG
>JAJAYV010000273.1 GCA_026786045.1 Frankiaceae bacterium
CGGCGGAGCCGCTGCGCGAGGCGCTCCGGCTGCTCCCGGACGTGGTGCGCCTGCTCACCCGGCTGGCGCGCGACGGGTCGCTGCCGCGCGGGGTGCGGGTGCGGCTGTGGCTGCTGCTCGGCTACCTCGCGCTGCCGATCGACCTGGTCCCCGACGTGATCCCGGTGATCGGCTACGCCGACGACGCGGTGCTCGTCATTTGGACGCTGCGCGCGGTGATGAGGCGGGCCGGCGCCGACGCCGTGGAGCGGCACTGGCCGGGGACCCCCGACGGGTTGGCCGCGGTCCGCCGGCTGGTGCGAGCCTAGCTGCGCAGCTCCAGCGTGCAGCACTTCACGTTGCCGCCGGCCTTGACGAGCTCGGACAGGTCGACCGGCACCGGGAGGTAGCCCGCGTCGGCCAGCCGGCGCACGAGACCGCCGGCGGCCTGGTCGATCACGACGTGCAGACCGTCGCTGACGCAGTTCAGCCCGAAGGCCTCGGCGTCCTCCCGCGAGGCGAGGACGGCGTGCGGGTACAGCTGCTCGAGCACCTCGAGGCTGTCTGCTCGGAAGGCGCCGGGGTAGTAGACGACGTTGTCCTCGTCGAGCGCCGCGAGGCAGGTGTCGAGGTGGTAGTAGCGCGGGTCGACCAGCTCGAGGCTGACGACCTCGACGTCGAGCGCGGTCGCCGCCTCGGCGTGCGCGGCGCGGGAGGTGCGGAAGCCGGTGCCGGCCAGCACCCGCCGGCCCACGACGGTGAAGTCGCCCTCGCCCTCGTTGGTGCAGGTCGCCTCGACGACCTGCTCGAGCCCCGCGGTCCTCAGCCGGTCGAGGTAGGCCGGTCCCTCGGCGGACCGCTCCGGGAACGTGAAGCGCGCCGAGTAGGCGCGGCCGCCGATGACCAGGCCGCCGTTCGCGGCGAAGACCATGTCGGGCTGGCCGGGCAGCGGGTCGACCAGCTCGACCGTGTGGCCGAGCCCCACGTAGACGTGCACCAGCCGCTGCCACTGCGCGAGCGCGCGCTCCCGGTCGACGGGCGCCGTGGGGTCCATCCACGGGTTGATGGCGTAGCGGACCTCGAAGTGGTCCGGTCGGCACATCAGGTAGCGGCGGCGGGTGGCCGTGCGGCCGACCTGGGCAGGGCGGGTCTCGAGCACGGTCACGGAGGCTCCTGGGCAGCGCACGGGTCGGGCAGCTGCCCGAGGACAACGCTAGGCACTGGCGGGGCCTCGTTCAATGCCGTTCCGTTGCTTCGTGCGCCCCGATATCTTGTGCTGACGATCCACACACGACGATCCGTTGCGTAGGCGTCCTCAAGCAACCTGGCCGGCAGCGGGCAGGCTACGCAGCGCCCGCGCTACAGCAGCGCCGGCCGCCCGGAGCACCGCTACGCCTGGGCGCGATCCTCCGACTGAGCGGCCAGCCGCCAGATCGCCTCGTGCGCGACCTCGACGACGGTCCTGTCGCCGGCCAGGACCAGCGCGTCGTAGGTGACGAGGTCGTGGCCCTTGCTCGTGGTCCGGCGGCCGCTGACCCGGCTGCGCACCGACAGCGGCTCGTCGACCGTTGCGGTCGAGTGGAAGGTGCAGTCGCTCGCGGTGTGGATCCACGCGCCGAGCGCGACGTTGCGCATCAGCGCGAGGTTGACCAGCCGCAGCAGCAGACCGGGGTGCACGAAGCGGTCGTAGAGCGTGGACGGGTCACCGACCCCGGCAACGTACGCGGCGCAGGCCGCGGGATCAGCCGGCTGGTGCACCGTCCCGAAGACACCGGGCTCGGCTGCGGGCACGTCCGGCAGCAGCAGGTCGTCGTACGCCGCGGGTGCCGGCCGCGGTGCCGGTCCCTCGACGGCACCGGTCGCGCGCACGCTGCTGTCCGGGCCGACGAGCGCGAGCCCGGACTCGACGGTGACGCGCACGCGCTCACCGTCGTAGACCGGCTGCCGGAACCGCAGCGACATCCGACCGGACGCCAGGAAGTCGACTCCCCAGTGCTGTACCGGCGGCACGCTCGCGAGCCCGAACAGCTCCACGCCCGGAACGAGCGCGCCCGCGAAGCCGTACGCCTGCGCCACGTCGTCGTCGTGGATGCGGTTGTCGGCCTGCGGGTCGAGGTTGACCGCGACCGCGTCGTACGGCCGCATCACAGGACGGCCTGCTCCAGGCCCTGGAGCGACTCCTCGAGGTGACCCAGCAGGCGCTGCAGGCTCGGCACGCTGCGCCGGCAGCCGACGATGCCGAACTGCACCTGCCCGGCGTAGCTGGTCAGCGTGATGTTCATGGCCTGTCCGTCGAGCGGGATGGACAGCGGGTACATCCCCTGCAGCCGCGCGCCGTTCCAGAAGAGCGGCTCGGTCGGACCGGGCACGTTGGAGATGACGAGGTTGAACGGGGGCGGCGCCACCTTGTGCAGGTCGAGCACCGAGTTGAGCAGCAGCGGCGCCATGACGGCGGCCGACAGCGCGCTCACCTGGTTCTGGCTCAGCCCCGACAGCGTCGCCTTGCCGTGCAGCATCGACGCGCGGATCGCGACGAGCCGCGCCCCCGGGTGCTCGAGGTCGGTGGCGAGGTTGCACAGGATCGTGCCGACGGCGTTGGTCTCCTCGGGGCTGTCAGGCTTGCGCAGCGACACCGGCGTCATGGCGATGAGCGGTGCGGACGGCAGAGCGTCCTGCTCGAGCAGGTAGGCCCGCAGCGCGCCCGAGCACATGGCCAGGACCACGTCGTTGAGCGTCGCGTCGCCGGCCCGCGCCACCTTCTTCAGCCGCTCCATCGACCACGACTCGGCGGCGATGCGGCGGCTGCCGGTGATGCCGACGTTGAGCATCGTGCGCGGCGCCTCCATCGGCAGCGCCGCGGCCTGGTGGCCCAGCGCGTCGTTCGCCACCGCCACGAGCGTCGGGACCAGCCCGACGGCCTCGCCCGTCAGCTC
>JAJAYV010000274.1 GCA_026786045.1 Frankiaceae bacterium
CGGCCGCACTGCCCCACGCGTCGCTGCTGGCGCTGCCCCCGGGCGGCGTGTTCTGGACCGCGGGCGCGCGCGCCGCGGGGGCGATCGCCGACCACCTGTCCGACCCGACCGACGAGGACCTCCGATGACCCCGGCCCTGGCCGAGCACCTGACAACCCGGCTGGAGGCGGCCGTCGACCGCCACCACGCCGTCGCGCAGGACTGGCTCCCGCACGACTACGTCCCGTGGGACCAGGGCCGGGACTTCGCCGAGCTGCCGTGGGAGGAGGCGCAGAGCCGGCTCGCTGCTCCCGTGCGCGCCGCCGTCGCGCTCAACCTGCTGACCGAGGACAACCTGCCCGGCTACCACGGCGAGCTGGCCCGCATCTACGGCGCGAGCGAGCCGTGGCGGCACTGGCTCGACCGGTGGACCGCCGAGGAGGGCCGGCACGCCATCGTCATGCGCGACTATCTGCTCGTCACCCGCGCCGTCGACCCCGTCGCGCTCGAGCAGGACCGGATGGCGACCGTCAGCGGCGGCTTCCAGGCTCCGGACAAGGACCTGCTCCACACCGTCGCATACGTCGCGCTGCAGGAGCTCGCCACCCGGGTCTCGCACCGCAACACCGGCAAGCTGTCGGAGGACCCGGGGCTGGAGAAGCTGCTCACCCGCGTCGCCACCGACGAGAACCTCCACATGGTCCTCTACCGCGACCTGGCCCAGGCGGCGCTCGAGGTCGAGCCGACGGCGATGCTGCGCGCGATCGTCGACGAGATAGCTGGTTTCGCGATGCCCGGGCTCGGCATCCCGGGCTTCACGCGCCGGGCGGCGGTCGTCGCGCGCGCCGGCATCTACGACCTGCGCGTCCACCGCGACGACGTCGTCGCGCCGCTGCTGCGCTACTGGAAGGTCTTCGAGCTCGAGGGCCTGCCGGCCGAGGCCGAGCAGGTCCGCGAGGAGCTCGTCGTCGTAATGGCCGAGCTGGACCGCCGGGTCGAGCGGCTGACCAGCCGGCGCGAGAGGGTGTCTGCATGACGGGACTCCTCGACGGCAAGCGGCTGCTCATCACCGGAGTGCTCACCGAGCAGTCGATCGCCTTCTCGGTGGCGCGCTGCGCGGTCGAGCAGGGCGCCAACGTCGTGCTCAGCGGCTTCGGTCGCGGGTTGTCGCTCACCACCCGCATCGCCCGGCGGCTGCCGGGGGAGCCGCCGGTCGTCGAGATCGACGTGACCTCGCCCGAGGACCTCAAGGCGCTGCCCGAGCGGGTGGGTGCGCACGTCGACGGTCTCGACGGGGTGCTGCACGCCATCGGCTTCGCGCCCGCCGGCGCGCTCGGCTCCGGGGTGCTCGACACCGACTGGGCCGACGTCGGGACGGCGCTGCACGTGTCGACCTGGTCGTACCCGGCACTCGCCGGCGCGTGCCTGCCGATGCTCACCCGCGGCTCGTCGTACGTCGGGCTGGACTTCGACGCCCGCGTCGCCTGGCCGGCCTACGACTGGATGGGCGTGGCCAAGGCCGGGCTCGAGTCGGCCAACCGCTACCTCGCCCGCGACCTGGGCGAGCACGGCGTGCGGGCCAACCTCGTCGCCGCCGGGCCGCTCAAGACGATGGCCGCGAAGTCGATCCCCGGCTTCGCGCAGTTCGAGGACGCGTGGTCCGAGCGGGCGCCGCTCGGCTGGGACGTCAAGGACCCCGAGCCGGTCGCGCGCACCTGCGTCGCGCTGCTGTCGGACTGGTTCCCGGCGACGACCGGCAGCATCGTCTACGTCGACGGGGGCTTCAGCGCCATCGGCGTCTGAGCGCGCCTGTTCGCTCAAGATCTTCGGAAGATCCCCAGGAGCCGGCTACTGGGGATCTTCCGAGAAGCGTGCTGGAGCACCTCCGCGCGCGCCACCGCTCCCGTCCTCTAACCTGCCGCGCTATGGACGAGGCCCGGCTCCGCACGCACGTCGACCCGGGCAGCGACTCCTTCGCCCGCAACGCGGCGGCGATGCGGGCGCTGACCGAGGAGCTGCAGCACCGGCTCGGGACCGTCCGTCTCGGCGGTCCGGAGGCCAGCCGCGAGCGGCACGTCGGCCGCGGCAAGCTGCTCCCGCGCGAGCGCGTCGACGCGCTGCTCGACCTCAGCAGCCCCTTCCTCGAGCTGTCGCCGCTCGCCGCCGGCGGGATGTACGGCGATGAAGCGCCCGGGGCTGGGATCATCACCGGCGGCGGCCGGGTGTCGGGCCGCGAGTGCGTGGTGGTCGCCAACGACGCGACCGTCAAGGGCGGCACGTACTACCCGATGACGGTGAAGAAGCACCTGCGCGCGCAGGAGGTGGCGCTGCACAACCGGCTGCCGTGCGTCTACCTCGTCGACAGCGGCGGCGCGTTCCTGCCGCGCCAGGACGAGGTCTTCCCCGACCGCGAGCACTTCGGCCGGATCTTCTTCAACCAGGCGACGATGAGCGCGCAGGGCATCGCCCAGGTGGCCGCCGTCCTCGGCAGCTGCACCGCCGGCGGCGCCTACGTCCCGGCGATGGCGGATGAGGCCGTCATCGTCAAGGACCAGGGCACCATCTTCCTCGGCGGCCCGCCGCTGGTGAAGGCCGCGACCGGTGAGGTCGTCAGCGCCGAGGACCTCGGCGGCGGCGCGCTGCACAGCCGCACCTCCGGCGTCACCGACCACCTTGCCGACGACGACGCCCATGCGCTGCGCATCGTGCGCCGGATCGTCGCGACGCTCGGCCCGCGCACCCCGGCGCCGTGGGACGTGATCGAGCCCGAGGAGCCCGCGCTCGACCCGGCCGAGCTGCTGGGCGTCGTGCCGGCCGACGGGCGCACGCCGTACGACGTCCGCGAGGTCATCGGGAGGGTCGTCGACGGCAGCCTCTTCGCGGAGTTCAAGGCGGAGTACGGCGCGTCGCTCGTCACCGGCTTCGCGCACGTGCACGGCCACCCGGTGGGGATCGTCGCCAACAACGGGGTGCTCTTCAGCGAGTCCGCCGTCAAGGGCGCGCACTTCATCGAGCTGTGCGACAAGCGATCGATCCCCCTGCTGTTCCTGCAGAACATCACCGGCTTCATGGTCGGCCGGGAGTACGAGGCCGGCGGCATCGCCAAGCACGGCGCGAAGATGGTCACCGCCGTCGCGTGCGCCCGCGTGCCGAAGCTGACCGTCGTCATCGGCGGCTCGTTCGGCGCCGGCAACTACTCGATGTGCGGCCGCGCGTACTCCCCGCGCTTCCTATGGATGTGGCCCAACGCGCGCATCTCGGTGATGGGCGGTGACCAGGCGGCCTCCGTGCTCGCGGCGGTCGCGAAGGAGGGCACCGACCTCGAGACGATGCAGGCGCAGGTCCGCCAGCAGTACGAGGAGCAGGGCAACCCGTACTACTCCACGGCGCGGCTGTGGGACGACGGGGTCATCGACCCGCTCGACACCCGTACGGCCATCGGCCTGGCGCTGGGTACGTGCGCCAACGCACCGCTCGCGCCGGTCTCCTACGGCGTCTTCAGGATGTGACCGGGATGTTCGAGACCGTCCTCATCGCCAACCGCGGCGAGATCGCCGTGCGCATCACGCGGACCCTGCGCCGCCTGGGCATCCGCGCGGGCGCGGTCTACAGCGACGCCGACGCCGGAGCGCGGCACGTGCGCGAGGCCGACGTCGCCGTGCGGCTCGGCCCGGCGGCGGCGCGCGAGTCCTACCTCAGCGTCGAGCGGCTGCTCGAGGCGGCAGCGCGGACCGGCGCGCAGGCCGTCCCCCCGGGCTACGGATTCCTGGCCGAGAACACCGCCTTCGCCCGCGCCTGCGCGGACGCCGGGCTGGTCTTCGTCGGACCGCCGGCCAGCGCCGTCGAGGTGATGGGCGACAAGATCCGCGCCAAGCAGACGGTGAGCGCCGCCGGCGTGCCGGTCGTGCCGGGTCGCACCGACCTGGGCATGACCGACGCCGACCTGGCGGAGGCCGCGGACGAGGTCGGCTACCCCGTGCTGGTGAAGCCGTCCGCTGGTGGCGGCGGCAAGGGCATGCGCCTGGTGCACGAGAAACTGCTGCTGGCAGACGCTCTCGTCTCCGCGCGCCGCGAGGCGGCGTCCAGCTTTGGAGACGACACGCTCTTCCTCGAGCGGTTCGTGCTGACGCCGCGGCACATCGAGGTGCAGGTGCTCGCCGACGCGCACGGCACCACAGTCCACCTCGGCGAGCGCGAGTGCAGCCTCCAGCGTCGGCACCAGAAGGTGGTCGAGGAGGCGCCGTCGGTGCTGCTCGACGCGGCGCAGCGGGCGCGCTACGGCGAGCTGGCGGTGGCCACCGCGCGCGCCGTCGGCTACACCGGCGCCGGTACCGTCGAGTTCATCGTCCCGGGCGACGCCCCCGACGAGCCGTTCTTCATGGAGATGAACACCCGGCTGCAGGTCGAGCACCCGGTCACCGAGCTCGTCACGGGGCTCGACCTCGTCGAGCAGCAGCTGCGCGTCGCCGCCGGGGAGCGGCTGGCCTTCGGGCAGGCCGGCGTGCGTCTCACCGGCCACGCCGTCGAGGTGCGCGTCTACGCCGAGGACCCCGCCCGCGGCTTCCTGCCGACCGGGGGACCGGCGCTGCTCGTGCGCGAACCGGCGGAGGACGGCGTGCGGGTCGACAGCTCGCTCTTCGAGGGCGCCGCGGTCGGCACGACGTACGACCCGATGCTCAGCAAGGTCGTCGCCTGGGGCCCCGACCGCTCTACCGCGCTGGCGTCGCTGGACCGCGCGCTGGCCGCGAACGTCGTGCTCGGCGTCGGCACGAACACGGCTTTCCTGCGCCGGCTGCTGCAGCACCCGGACGTGCGGGCCGGCCGGCTCGACACCGGGCTGATCGAGCGCGAGCTGGACGGTCTCGTCAGCGGGGACGTGCCGGTCGAGGTGCACGCCGCCTTCGGGCTGCACCGGCTGCTGGCGCTGGAGACCGGCAGCCCCGACCCGTGGGCGATGACCGGCGGCTGGCGGCTGTCCGGCGCGGCCGCCACGTCGTGGACCGTCGCGGGTCTGGACGGCGCGCGGCTGCACGTGGCGGTGACCGGCACCCCGTCGGCGGCCCGGGTCGGCGTCGGCGACCGCGAGGTGGCCGCGTCGGCCGAGCGGCTACCGGACGGGCTGCTGCTGACCGTCGACGGCAGCACCCGACGGGTGCTCACAGCGACCGACGGCGCGACCACCTGGCTGCACCTCGACGGGACGGCGCACGCCGTCGTCGAGCTGGCGCCGGAGCGTCGCGGGGCGGGTGCCGGCTCCCACGACGGCGACGTCCGCAGCCCGATGCCCGGCGCGGTCATCGCGGTGCGCGCGTCGGTCGGCGACGAGGTCACCACCGGGGACGTGCTGCTCGTCGTCGAGGCGATGAAGATGGAGCACGCGCTCATCGCGCCGGTCGACGGCGCCGTGAGCGAGCTGTCTGTGCGGGTCGGCGACCAGGTCGCCGTCGACCAGCTGCTCGCCGTCGTCACACCCGCTGGGCCGGCGGACGCCACGAGGTAGGCCCGCCTCTGCGTCGGCAGTCGCCCCCATGGAGCCCGAGGCCGCCCTGACCGCTTCGTCCGTCTAGGCTCCGCGAGCCCCCTGCAGGAAGAGGCGCGCCGTGGGACTGATGCCGGTCACGGACTCGATGTTCATGGTCCCGGAGACGCGGGAGCAGCCGATGCACGTCGGCGGGCTGCAGATCTTCGAGCTGCCCCCGGGCGCCGGTCGCGGGCACCTCGGCGAGCTCTACCGCGCGGCCATCTCCGTCGAGGACGTCGCCCCGCTGCTCCGGAAGCGGCCGTACCGCTCCCCGCTCACACTCGGCCAGTGGGCCTGGCGCGAGGACGACGACATCGACCTCGAGCACCACGTGCGGCACTCCGCGCTGCCCGAGCCCGGCCGGGTGCGCGAGCTGCTGGCGCTCACCTCGCGGCTGCACGGCACGCTGCTGGACCGCAAGCGCCCGCTCTGGGAGGCCCACCTCATCGAGGGGCTGGAGGGCGACCGGTTCGCGGTCTACACCAAGCTGCACCACGCGCTCATGGACGGCGTCTCGGCGCAGCGGCTCCTGCATCGCGGCCTGTCGCCGGACCCCGATGCCCGCGACGTGCCGGTCCCGTGGGTCCGCCGCGGTCCCGGCCGCCCGCGCGCGTCGTTGCCCGGCTCCGGCCTGCTCGCGCTGCCGAGGGCGGCCTTCGAGCTGACCGCCGACGCCGTCGGCCTGGTCCCGACGCTCGTCGCGCTCGCCAACGACGCGCTGCGCCACCAGGCCGCGGCGCTGCCGATGCAGGCGCCGCGCACGATGCTCAACGTCAGCATCACCGGCAGCCGCCGCATCGCCGCCGAGTCATGGTCGATGGAGCGGCTGAAGAAGGTGGCACGGGCCGGCGACGCGACGCTCAATGACGTGGTCCTGGCCATGTGCTCGGGCGCGCTGCGGGCCTACCTGCTCGAGCAGGACGC
>JAJAYV010000275.1 GCA_026786045.1 Frankiaceae bacterium
GTCACCACCACGGCGCAGGACGGCACCCCGCTGCGCTCCTGGCTGGCGTTGCCCGAGGGCGACGGCCCGCACCCGTTGCTGCTGTGGGTGCACGGCGGCCCGCTCGGCTCGTGGAACGGCTGGTCCTGGCGGTGGAACCCGCACCTCATGACTGCTCGCGGCTACGCCGTGCTGCTCCCCGACCCGGCCCTGTCAACCGGCTACGGCCGGGACTTCGTCCGACGGGGCTGGGGCGCGTGGGGCGGCGCGCCGTACACCGACCTCATGGCACTGACCGACGCCGCACAGGAGCACCCGGCGGTCGACGCGACGCGGACCGCCGCGATGGGCGGCAGCTTCGGCGGCTACATGGCCAACTGGATCGCGGGCCACACCGACCGGTTCCGCGCCGTCGTGACGCACGCGAGCCTGTGGGACCTGGAGCAGTTCGGTCCGACGACCGACGCCTCCTACTACTGGACCCGCGAGATGACGCCGGAGATGGCCCGCGAGAACAGTCCCAGCCGCTTCGCCGACGCCATCACCTCACCGGTGCTCGTCATCCACGGCGACAAGGACTACCGCGTGCCCATCGGCGAGGGCCTGCGGCTGTGGTGGGACCTGTGCTCGCGGGCCGAGGACCCGGAGGTGATACCGCACCGGTTCCTCTACTTCCCGCAGGAGAACCACTGGGTGCTCACCCCCCAGCACGCGCGGCTCTGGTACGAGACGGTGCACGCCTTCCTCGCCCAGCACGTGCTGGGCGAGCGGTGGCGCACCCCCGAGCTGCTCGCCTAGCCGGTTCGCGCCGGGAAGCGCCCGGTCAGGCGGTGTCAACCACCCGGTAGGCCTCGGCCAACCGGCCCTCGGGCAGGCCGTGCTCCTGCGCGGTACGACCGAGGTGCTCTCGCAGCTCCTCCTCGACCGACCGGTCCAGCATCGGCGTCTGGCTGTCGTGGGCGCTGCACGCGCGCACCTTCGCGTCGAAGACGTCGGTGACGTCGACGGCCGTGTCGTCGTCAGGACCGCCGAACTGCCAGACCTGCGCGACCTCCCACGGCTCGAGATCCAGCTCGGGGAAGGCGAACTCATTGCGCGCGTCGGGGTAGACGGCGGCCAGCGCAGCGGCGCCCGTGGCCAGGTGGTCGGGGTGGTAGAGGTAGACGAAGCGGTAGTTGCGCTCCGGGGCGTGGGTGACCACGGCCTCCGGGCGGCGCTCCCGGATCACCCGGGCCAGGTCGCGGCGCAGGTCGCGGTCGACCTCGACGAAGCCGTCCGGCCGGCCGAGGAACACGCACTGCTTCGCGCCGCGCAGCTCGGCCGCGGCCCGCTGCTCGGCGCGCCGGATGCCGGGTACGTCGTCGCGCGACACGTCGGCGTCGAAGCCGCCGCTGTCGCCGTCGGTCACGCAGACGACCGTCACCTCGCAGCCCTGCGAGGCCCAGAGGGCGATCAGGCCGCCGGCGCCGAAGTCGGCGTCGTCGGGGTGCGCACCGATGACGACGGCGCGGGACGGGACGGCACGGGTCGGGGTGCTCATGACCGACCCCCTACCCCCCGGAGAGCAGGTCCCGCACGTGGCCGGTCTCGTTGAGGCTGATGATCCCGCGACGGCCGTCCCGCGCGGCGCCGATGCGGGTGATGGAGCAGTAGGCGGGGGCGAACCAGATCGTCCGCTCCTGGCCGAGCACGGCGCCGGTCGCGGCGTTGATGGCGCCGGCGTGGCTGAACAGCACCACCCGCCCGCCGGGGTGCCGCGCGGCGATCCGCTCGACCGCGCCGACGACGCGCGTGCGGAAGGCCACGGGGTCCACGTCGTGGCTGTACAGGTCGCCGTGGATGAGCGCGGCGTAGCGCGGGTCGCCGGCCGCCTTGAGCTCCTCGACCGGGACGTAGGAGGAGTCGTTGCTGTCGAACTCCGCGATGTCGTCCTCGACCTCGGCCGTCATGCCGAGCGCCTGCTCCACCGGGGCGGCCGTCTCGCGGGCCCGCCGCGACGGGGAGGTGTACAGCGCCGAGACGCCGTGGTCGGACAGCGCCTGCACCAGCCGGCGGGCCTGCTCGTGCCCGCGCTCGGCCAGCTCCGGGTCGGCCGGGCCGCCGTCCTCGGTCGCGTCGATCCGGACGGGCAGCGCGTGGCGGACGAGCACGATCTCCATCGGCTCGACGCTAGCCGCCGGTCCCGCACACTGGACGGGTGCCCAGCGCCCTGCCCGACGGCGAGCCCGTCCCCCCGACCGGCGCGCTGCCGGCGGCGGCGACGGCGGGCCTCGGGCAGCGCCCGTTCGGCCTCTACCTGCACGTCCCGTTCTGCGCTTCCCGCTGCGGCTACTGCGACTTCAACACCTACCTCGGCTCCGAGCTCGGCGGTGGCGGGCTCCAGGACGGCTACGCCGACGCGGCGGTCGCCGAGCTGCGGCTGGCGCGCGCGGTACTCGGCGACGCGGCTCCGCCCGTCGAGACCGTCTTCGTCGGAGGAGGAACCCCGACGCTGCTGCCGGCGAGCGACCTCGTGCGGGTGCTGCGTGAGGTGGACGCGCTGTTCGGCCTCGCGCCGGGCGCGGAGGTCACGACCGAGGCCAACCCCGACTCGGTGGACGAGCGCTACCTCGCCGAGCTGCGCGCCGGCGGCTTCACGCGGGTGTCGCTCGGCATGCAGTCGGCGGTGTCGTCGGTGCTGCAGGTGCTCGACCGGACCCACACGCCGGGGCGCCCGCAGCAGGCGGCGCGCGAGGCCGTCGCGGCCGGCTTCGAGCAGGTCAGCCTCGACCTCATCTACGGCGCGCCGGGGGAGTCCGACGACGACTGGCGCAGCTCCCTCGACGCGGCTCTGAGCGCCGGGCCGACGCACGTCTCGGCGTACTCGCTCATCGTCGAGGACGGGACACGCCTCGGCCGGCAGGTCGCCCGCGGCCTGCTGCCCGCCCCGGACGACGACGTCCTCGCCGACCGCTACCTGCTCGCGGAGCAGGCGCTCTCAGGCCTTGGCTGGTACGAGGTGAGCAACTGGGGCGAGCCCTGCCGGCACAACCTCGGCTACTGGCGCGGCGGCGACTGGTGGGGGATCGGCCCCGGTGCGCACAGCCACGTGGGCGGCGTGCGCTGGTGGAACGTCAAGCACCCGTCGGCTTACGCCGCCCGCCTCGCCGAGGGGGTCTCGCCGGGGGCGGGCCGTGAGCTGCTCACCGAGGAGGACCGGCGGGTCGAGCGGGTCCTGCTCGAGGTGCGGCTGCGCGAGGGCGTGCCGCTGGACCTCTTGCGCCCGCAGGGCCTCGCGGCCGTCGGCCGGCACGCCGAGGACGGCCTGGTGGAGGTCGACGGCGGCCGGGCGGTGCTCACGCTGAGGGGGCGGCTGCTCGCCGACGCCGTAGTCCGCGACCTCGTCGACTGAGCGGGTGTCGCAGCGCACACGGCCGGAGTGACGGGAATCGCAGCCGCTGCCGGTAGGTTGCCCCCACCACAGACTGTCGTCCCGACCCGGTTCGACCGTCATCTCCGCGGGAGTCCCTACCCGCTGGTCGCACCGCTCGGTCGTCGCTCCGCCCCGTTCGTCGGGCTTGTTGCTGCGCGTCGTCGTCGCGGCCCCTGACACACCAACGGAGCTCCTTCCTTCATGCCTGGCCGTCCCACCCCTTCCCGCACGCCCTCCCCGAGCCGCGGCGCCGCCGCCGGCCGCACCTCCTCCGCCGGCGGCCGTGGCCGCTCGCCGCGCCGCAC